>JALEJB010000041.1 GCA_022768825.1 Lachnospiraceae bacterium | reverse complement strand
AAATTCTGCAATATGGCGATCATGTGTATTGAAAAAAAGGATATTGCCGGTGCACATTATAATATCAAGAGAACAGAAGCAATCATCGAGGAGTTCATGGCAACTCTCGACTATAAATATCCGGTTGCAAAAGACTTTTTTAACGTGTATGATTATATACATGAAAGACTTGTTACAGCGAATCTGAAAAAGGATCCGGAGATTTTGAATGAGGTGTTAGAGCATCTGCGTGAGATGCGTGAGACCTGGAGAGGTGTCATGAAAGCAGCGTCCGGTTCACAGAGTACCGCCGTATCGTAAATGAGGAGAACGAATTTGCAGGAACGAGAATATCTGGAACTACTCATCCAGAGCTTAAAAAAGAAATTATTATTGCTCAACCAGATCATCGTGCTCAATCAGCAGCAGAAAGAAATGCTTATGGATGAGAATCTGGACCCTGATACATTGGACGTGAACGTGCGGGAAAAAGATGAACTGATCTCGCAGGTGACACAGCTGGATGACGGATTTGATGAGGTATATGCACATATTGCCGATTTGATGAAAAAAAATCATTCCGATTATGAGGAAGAGCTTGACCGTATGCGGGAGCTGATCCGCCAGATTATGGCAAAAGACGCATCGATCCGGACAGACGAGCAGCGAAATTACGAACTGGCGCAAAAGAAATTCGCCCGGGTCAAAAAGCAGATCCGGGAGGTGAAAACCAGCCAGAAGATGGTCAACCGCTATTATCAGAACATGATGCAGCAGCGGCAGGCCGACATTCAGTACATGGATAACAAAAAGTAAATAAAACGTAAAAAATTTGCTTTTTGCTATAAAGTTTTGTTTGGATACGCCGATATATGAAGTATCAAAACAAAGACAACATACTTCAAGGAAACTAAAAAAGAAGTGGCGTACGACACTGGAACGTGAAGTATTGAAGGAGTTGTCGAAACAAAACAAAAAGTAGCGGCAAGGATGCCGCACTCAAAATCAAGGAGGAAAATAGTATGGTAGTACAACACAATCTTTCAGCAATGAACACAAACAGACAGTTAGGTATCACAACCGGCGCACAGTCAAAATCAACTGAGAAGTTATCTTCTGGTTACAGAATTAACCGCGCAGCTGATGATGCAGCAGGACTTTCAATTTCTGAGAAAATGAGAAGCACGATCCGTGGATTAGACAAAGCTTCTACCAATGCTCAGGACGGTGTGTCTTTAGTACAGACCGCTGAAGGTGCATTAAATGAGACCCACTCAATCTTACAGCGTATGAACGAGCTGGCTACTCAGGCAGCGAACGATACCAACACCACAGCTGACCGTAACGCGATCCAGTCAGAGATCAACCAGTTGACTTCAGAGATCGACCGTATCCAGTCTACCACTCAGTTCAACACCATGAACCTGTTAGACGGAAAATTCGTTAATAAGAACTTACAGGTAGGTTCTTTGAGCGGACAGTCAATTTCAATCTCTATCAAGAACATGAACTCGACTTCTATCTTTACTGGAAGTACAAAGGCTACTGGTACATTATCTACCGGTACAACTACCAAGGCAGCAGATGCTTATAACAGCAAGCTTTCTGTATCAAGCTATGCAGCAGCTGGTACTGCAATGAAGACCATTCAGGATGCGATCGAGACTGTTTCAAAACAGAGATCTGACCTTGGAGCAATCCAGAACCGTTTGGAGCATACCATCGCTAACTTGGATACCACATCTGAGAATACGTCAGCATCTGAGTCACGTATCCGTGATACAGATATGGCAAAAGAGATGGTTAACTACAGCAAGAACAACATTCTTGCTCAGGCTGGTCAGTCAATGCTTGCTCAGGCAAATCAGTCAAACCAGGGTGTACTGTCTCTGTTAGGCTAATCATGAAGCTACCCGGTAGGAGGTTCATCCTATCATCAAAAAAGGAGTTGCGTACGCAGCTCCTTTTTATGTTATGGCGACGAGGAAAATTGACACTAAACTTGTGCAATCGAAAACAGTTCCGATAACACCGTCTCATAATTATAATGTTCCAGTACCTTTTCATATCCGTTTCTCGCAATGGAGGTCCGCTCATCTTCATGCGAGAGATAATATTTAATCTTTTGAAGCAGATCGGCTTCATCCTCAAAGTATACAAAATCATCATTGGCAGTAAAATGACGACATAGATCCGCCTGATAATTGGTCAGCAAAAATCCTCCGGCTCCCAGAATATCCATGCAGCGAAGCGGGATACCGGACTTGATGCTGCGAAGACTGATATTCAGGTTGATCTTACTGTTGTGGAAGACAAGAGGCATCTCATTATAGTAATCCGTGGTTCCCATGTTTGTGGCATTCGGGATGTCTGCATTCGGATCCAGGGTAAACAGCTTCAGGGGAAATTGCTCAGATACAGCACCAAGCAATTGAATCCGCTCAATTGAGGTGAGCTTGCGGTCAATATAATAATTGGCATATACATTGGCGAGCGTTTCCGCTCCGTCCCGGGAGTTTTGGTAAGGCTCTGCTTTGTGAAGATCATCAATGATCGCGGGGGTGAGCACTTCCTCAATGAAATTGTAACCGGATATTTTCAGTTGGGCGCGCATGATGGCATCCAGATAGCCTTTCGTGTAAGGACGAAGCTTTTCATACATGCGGTCGAACAAATTGTGATCCTCGTTATACAAGGAGCCCACAAAAGACACTTCACAGGTCGTCCGCTGTCTGTCATAATCTGTTTTTAACTTTTCGGTGATCGAGCGGGCATTGACTGGAAGCGGAGAGTAATAAACCGTGGAGATGCCGCCGCTTCGAAGCTCATGATAAAGCTCATAGTCAAATAAAAACACATAATTGGTCGGATAAGTGATGGTAAAAGAATATAATTTCACAAACGGGCTGTCATACACCAGTGAAATGTATTTGATGCCGTGTCTATTTGCTGCCTCTGCAAGCAGGGGATAATAATTATAAGAAAAACAGCAGTCGATATCCGTTGTCCGGATCAGTGCGTCAAACGCATCCTGAAAGCTTGGACTTTCCCGTTCCGTATAATCCTTGTGAGAAAATTTGATCAGATGATGCCCCATGCCCGTGAGGGCAGCACATACATCTTCCCTGCCAAAACAGGGCCAGTCCAGATATAAAATATTCATAGCAGCTCCTTTCTCAGCCAAAGGCTAATTGCAGCATCTGGGCCAGGCGGATCGGATAGGTGTGGTGATCTCTGACCTCTTCGTAACCGTTGCGCGCGATTTCGGCACGTTCTTTTTCGTGAGACAGATAATAAGCAACTTTTTCATCCAGTTCCTCCATGCTGCCATAGTAATCAAGATGAACCCCCGGAGTAAGCAATGCGGGCAGCTCGGATTGATAATTGGTCATACAGAAACCGCCGGAACTTAGGATATCCCAGATACGAAGCGGCAAGCCGGCGCGAATGGATTTGGCGGTCGGATTTAAATTGATCTTTGACTGATGAAAGATGATCGGCATCTCGGTCAGTGTTTTGGCAAATCCCTTGTTGCGAAGCTTGGGATAGTTGCTTGTATCGCTTCCGGTGTAGAGATCAAGGGAATATCGCTCGGAAAGTCTGCGCATGATCAGGTCCCGTTCCAGCACGGTGATGTTGGTTCCGAGATAAAGCTGGGAGATCGCCTGTCTGTCAGACAGCGCATTTTCTCCGGGGAGACGGTAAAATCCTTCGCAGTGATCTGCAAACTGCCGGCAGATCTCCTCGGTCAAAAGCTCATCGATAAAGTAATAACCATATACTTTTAACTGCGCATGCATCAGACCGTCCAGAAAACCGGTCAGATAAGCGGGAGCGTTTTTCAGTCGCTGATATGGATTCTTTTCCGTATAAAGAGAACCGACAAACGACAGGTCACCGGAAAATCTTTCCAAAGTCGCAGGCGAGCTTTTTGCAAGTAATTCGTCCTTGGGTTTGACATTGCCTGCCAGGGGTAAATGATACACATGACCGGGGTTTTGCGGTGCAATCTCCTCATATTGTTTGGAATCAAATAAAAAGATGCGGTTTGTATCATGCTTTACTGCGGAGGTAAAGTATTCCATCACCGGGCTGTCTACGGACCAGCTTAAGTATGGAAGGCGGAAAATATGACACACTTCCGCAACCGCCGGAAAAAAATTGATGGAAAACACAAAGTCCACGGGATGCTCTAACAGCTGCGTGCTGAGCAAACGGATACATTCCGATGGCAACAGGGATTTATTATGGACTTCTTCTGTCATCTGGTCTACTTTCAGTCCCAGTTCCTCAAAGCCCTCAATGGCATCCGGTTCGCAGATACTTCCGTATCGATAAAATAATAGCTTCATAAAATCAGAAATCCTTCCTTGATTCCTCGCAGATAAAAATCACCTGCTGCAAAATCTTTTCATAGGTGTAGTTGGTCCGTACCGTTTCCTGACCGTGCAGGGCGATGGCGCGACGTTCCTCTTCGTGTGTCAGATAATAATCAGTGAGTGTTTTTAATTCATCCAGATCGTGATAGACAGCGAAATCCTGTCCGGGATCAAAATAATCCGACATTTCCGGTTGTATATTGGTCAGTACAAATCCACCGGCGGCCAGAATATCAAAGATCCGCTGTGGGATACCGGATTCGATGGTCGGCAGGGTGAAGTTTAAGTTGATTTTAGATAACTGATATACTTTACCAAGTTCAGTATAGTAATCGACTGGTTCGTGCAGGTGTACGTTTTCGGTCAGCTGTCCGCTGCTTTGTGTATATAAATCGACGATATGTGTTTCGGCCAGGGTATTCAGTGCCGTGATGCGATCCATCTCAGCAAGCTTTCTGGAGAGGAGCTGAATGCCCCAGTAATATTCCTCCGGAAAATCAAATTCCATCAGTTGATCGGATTCGGCATGAAGCGCATGAAGGCGGTTTAATACAGCATCCGGCAGAATGGGCCATTGCCTCGGCTGCTTCCAATTGCATAATTCATGCAATAAAAAATGATTGACCGGAATGAGGATCTCTCTGGGCAGATGCGAATGAAAGTCATTGTACATATTGTGCTCATAAAGGGAGCCTACAAATGAAAGATCGCAGGAATAGCGCGTCCGATCTTCATCGGTCACAGCAAGCGCATCTGCCCGCAGTGTGTTAGCCGCCAGTGGAAGATGGTAGACATGCTCGATACCGATCTTATGCAGTCGGTTACAAAACTGCTCGTCGAAGATAAAAATACGGTTGCAGGAATTGTAAACAGAAGCATGAAAAACGGATAACAGCGGTGAATCGTATACCCATGCGATATACAGGGTATGGCAGGTCTCGCAGATATCGGACAGCTCAGGGATATACAGATAAGTGATCACGTAGTCAAAATGCTCTGCCATCAGGCGTTCTCGCACCGTATCCAGATAGGGCTGATGTGCGGTTGTATCTGCCTGTACAGCCGTCTCGTCCATGACAACCAGGGAGTGTCCCATGCCCTTCAATGCAAAAGCGATATCAAAGATTCCTTTCTGTGTATATACAAACAAAAATTTCATCCGCTTCTCCTAAAATAAACATAGTGTTTTTTTCGTAGAATTGGTATACTGGAAGTATACGGAAACTAAAAAAATCGTAACATTTTAGACAGGTAAAAGCAAGGGAAACGACAGATGCAAGTACTTTTTTTTAAATGGAATTCTTTTCTAAACGAGGGTATTCTGCAGGCATTTGAAAAGCTGGGAATTACATATACGGTTTTTGATTACGACTTTACCGATTGGGAAAAGGATGACCGGTTTTTAGAGCTTTTTCGAAGGGCATTGGGAAAGACTGAAGCTGACGTGGTGTTATCGGTGAATTATTCTCCGTTGATCGCACAGGTCTGCAGTGATTTACAGACAAACTATATGGCATGGATCTATGATTCACCGATCCATATTCGAAGAAAAGAAGAACTGTATTATCCCACGACCCATCTGTTCTGTTTTGACAGGGGACAGGCCCTTGCCTACGCCAGACAGGGGATATGGGCAAAGCATCTGCCCCTGGCGGCAAGCCCGGAATTGTTTTTAAGGGAAGCGATCACGCCGGCAGACCGGGAAGTATATACCTCAGAGATCTCATTTGTCGGGCAGCTTTACAAGACAGAATATCCATATTATATGGGACCGTTAGAGGAATATCAGAGAGGATTTCTGGAAGGGATCATCCATGCACAGGGCAAAGTATACGGAGCATATTTCTTGCCGGAATTGATCACGGATGATTTTCTAAAGGAAATGAATGTGCGCTACGGGCTGGCATCGAAGGGAACGGCAGAAATCAAACGGGAAGAACTGGAATATATGCTTGCCTGTGAAGTTACCTCCAGGGAACGGTACCTCATTTTGGCATTGCTTTCCAATCATTTTCAGGTCAGGCATTATGCATCTGAAAAAGAGGAACGTTTGTCCAAACTGGAATACATGGGATATGCAGATTACCAAAAAGAGATGCCGAAAATTTTTCAGCTAAGTAAGATCAATTTAAATATTTCACTGAAAACGATTCAAACCGGTATTCCACTTCGCGCATTAGATATCATGGCATGCGGAGGTTTTTTGATCAGCAATTATCAGGAAGAGCTGGCAGAATATTTTCGCATCGGGGAAGAACTGGTGACCTATACGGACGTGGAGGAACTGGTATACCTGTGTGATTACTTCCTTCGGGAAGAGGAACAGAGAAAACGCATTGCAATTGCCGGACAAAAGCGTGTCAAAGAGGCGTTTTCTTTTGAACGCGCATTGCAACAAATACTTTCTGTTGGAGAATAACCTATGATGAATATTATGATCGTAACCAATTCCAGATATTTAAAGACGACGGCGGTAATGCTCTATTCACTCTTTATGCAGGAAGCCGGACCGGTAAATGTCTATTTGCCATATGAAGATATCCAACCACAGGAACTAGAAGACCTGCAGAAGTATGTATCTTCATTTCCGCAAAAGAAGCTGATTCCGTTATATGTTGGAACGCAGTTTAAGGAGATGGTGCAATCCAGAAATGGGATCATGGTTGAGACATATTACCGGATCATTGGATGGGGAATGCTTCCGGATGATGTAGAGCGTATTTTGTATCTGGATGTGGATCTTGTCATTCAAAAATCTTTGCAGGGACTTTACAATACGGATCTTGGAGATCATGTTTTTGCGGTATGTGAGGATATTTTTGGTAAAATCAACGGATTTCATGAGGGGAACAAAAGGCGTCTTGGTATTCCTCACGAGGGAAATTATTTTAATGCAGGTGTCATGCTTGTGAATGTAAAAGCACTTCGGGCAGGAAATGAAGTAGAAAAGATTTTGGCTAATGTGTATCAGAACTATGAACGTTATGAATATAATGATCAGGATGTATTAAACGAGATGTATCAGGATCGCCTCGTATATGTGGGCTGGGATCAATATAACTGCCCGCCGGCATGGTATTATCTGAATCAGAAAAAGGCAGCGGCAGGAATTCTTGAATTTGCGTCGTATGATGAAATTCGCAATCTTCAAAATGATCCTCAGAAATTTCAGGACGATTATACGAATCTGACAGAACAGATTGCAAAAGGAGCAGCGATCATTCATCACCTGGCGGATACAAAGCCTTGGAATGATAACCGAAAAGCGGGCAGTGTGTATGAATATTTTGATCAATGTTATTATCAAAATGAGCCGGATGCACTAGGACGTTACCAAAAAGTGACGGGAAAGAAGCCCGGCATTCCATCCACACCGTTTCTCTTTTATTATGGAGTCACTTATTGTTATAATATACTAAACCATATTCTGAAACAGTTAGAACAGGCTTTGAAAGAGAAAGGATACCGGGTCATTGCTTATGATGAGCAGGCAGAAGATATCAACGGATTAGTTCAGTTTGCCGGCAAACGATTTCTGGCAGTGGTGGGTGTGCAGACGTATTTGTTTTCGGTATTCTTGAAAGAATCGAATCTGTTTTTACATGATGTGATCTATGGTCCGAAGCTAAATCTCATATTGGATCATCCAATCTGGCTCAAAAATCAGTTAGAGCAGGTTCCGGACAATTATTTTGTGCTGACCCATGATGTGCATTATCAGGATTTTGTGGAAGCGTATTTTCCGATGGTTTCCGGAAGTATGTTGTTTCCGCCGGCATTTTGTAACATGCATTCAGAAGATGAATTGCCGCCTTTTTATGCCCGGCAGTATGATGTATCGTTTATTGGAACATATGGTGACTATCGAAAAAAAATCAAACAGATTTTAGAATGTCAGAAAGATGTGCGTCATCTGGCAGCGCATTTTTTACAGAAGATGCGTATCCGCACAGAGCTCACCGCAGAGGCCGCATTTCAGGAGGTGCTGGTCGAGAGGAAAATCCGGTGTTCGAAGGAAGAATTTCTGGAGTTGTTTTTCCAGATGAAGCCTGTGATGCAATGCATCATGTATTATTATCGTGAAAAGGTAATTTTACATCTGCTGGAAGCGGGTGTATTGGTTCATATCTGGGGATCTTCTTGGAAAGAAGCGGTATTGGCTGATCATCCGATGTTACAGATTCATGATGATGTAACACCGAAAGAAAGTATTGAAATTATGAAACAAAGTAAGATTTCACTGAATATTATGGCATGGCATAAAGGCGGTTTTACGGAGCGTATGGCAAATATCATGGAACAGGGAAGCATTTTGTTCACCGATCATACCACATATGATGATGGGGAGCTTTGCGATGGAAAGAATCTGTGTATGTTTGATCTGAGAAGGTTAAATGAACTTTCAACGAGAATAAACGAAGTGCTTCATAATGAGGAAATCTGGGATCAGATGAGTCTCGCATCGAGGATGTATACATCGACAATGCAGACCGCAAAAAGACGGACAGATCAGTTGATTGATTTTCTTGATCAGATTGGAGGATATGTATGAGCACCAGAATCTACACGATGACACATAAAAAATTTAATCCGCCGGACAGTACAACCTATATTCCGCTGCATGTCGGTCGTGCAAGTGGAACGGATTTCGGATATCTGGGGGATGATACGGGGGACAATATTTCCGACCTCAATTGTTTTTACGGGGAACTGACCGGTGTGTACTGGCTGTGGCGAAATCTGGAGTCCACAGATAATATCGGAATCTGTCATTACCGCAGATTTTTTATCAACGATAAACAGGAATTACTGGAGGAAGCGGATTTTGAAAAGATCCTGCAGGATTATGATGTGATCAGCTCCAAGGCGATCTATATTGACGAGCCGTATGTGGAGTATTATGGCAGGGCACATAATATTGATGATCTGGTGGAAGAGGGAGAGGTCATCCGGGAATTGTTTCCGGAGGATTATCCGGCCTTTGAAGCAGTGATGAATGGAAATAAGCATTATTTCGGAAATCTGATGGTGACTTCACGAGAACTGTTTGATGATTATTGCAGCTGGTTGTTTACAATTTTTGCGGAACTTGGAAATCGCATTGATGTAAGCACCTATGATGACTATCACAAACGGGTCTTTGGCTTTTTGTCAGAGCAACTTTTGCTCGTCTGGGTGACTGCAAGGGGATTAAAGGTATACGAAAGCAGGATCGGCATTACGGAGGAAAAAGCAGAGACAAAGGAATTAAAGCTTGCCGTCGGACAGCTTTTGAAATCCGGTCAGGTGACAGAGGCAAGACAACTGTTTTATGAGATTTTGAAGGTTCGACCGGATATCCGGTTGGAGCATTCGGATCTTCGCGGTGAGATCCCATTGATCGAACTGATCTTATATATCTGTGAAGTAGAAAATCAGAGACAGATCAGAGAAAAAATGCTGGATCACACATCGGATCTGCCGGAATTATTAGCACATGTCAGAAGGCTTGCGGATTTTGCAGGTTGTTCCGAATTTTCCGTGCAGGCAAACGAGTATATTGCGCGAACGCATCCGAGTGAAGTGGCATTAGAAGTGATCAAAGCAAACCTGGCAATCTTTCAATAACAGGAGAGACCTATGAATCCAGTATTATCTATTTCCATGCTGGTATCTCGCAATCGGGATACTTTGGAAAAATGTCTGCAGTCCCTGCAGCCGTTTTTTGATGAATTACAGGCAGAGCTTGTCGTCGTGGATACCGGTGCGCCAAAAGAAGCAATCGAACTTGTGAAAAAATATACGGATCACATCGTATCATTTGCATGGTGCAATGATTTTTCTGCGGCAAGAAATGCCGGTTTGAAAGCATGTACGGGTGAATGGTTTTTATATGTGGATGATGATGAGTGGTTTGAAGATGTGGGGGATCTCATTCGTTTTTTGAAAAGCCCGGATGCAAAGCGATACCAGAGGGTGTGCTATGTGCAGAGAAATTACAGCGACTTTTCGGGGGAAAATTATGATGATGTGAATGTGGAACGTATGGAAAAACGTACCGGGCATCTGCATTTCGAGCACAAAATACATGAGGAACTGACACCGGTAGAGGGGGACATCTATTATTCCGGGGCATATGTTCATCACTATGGGTATGTATATCAAAATGAGGAAGATCGAAGACGGCACAATGAGAGAAATCTCACACTGTTACGAGAAGAATGCAGGGTATATCCGTCGGATCTGCGAATACAGCTGCATCTATTACAGGAGCTTTTGATTCAGGGGATGTATGAGGAAGCAAAGGAGAAAGCCCAACAACAGCTGGCTTTTGCTTTGGAACAAGCGGATGTGCGAGCCGGTAATTTTTTTAGCTGGCTATGTGAGATGTATGTCAAATGTTTGTTTCTTCTCGGACAGTATGATGTCTTGTTCGACTTTGCGGATGCGCTGCAGACCTTGCCGGATTGTGCGTGCCTGGGGAAGTTGACCGGATGTTATTATGCGATGCTTGCATGTGTGAATCAGGATCAGGGATCAAAAAATTATCTGTATGCAGATCAGGCATATAGTTTGCAGAATGTATTGATCAGCCAGCCGGATTTATTGGAACAGCAGGAAATACAAGGGCTTCGCAGATACACTGAAAAAGAGTGCCGGGAAGTTGTGTTGCAGCTGCTTTCCATATTCGCCTACCAACTCGGAAAACGGGAAGAATCCCTTCGACTCATAAATGAGCTGACTTTTCAATATGATCCGTATGCGCTCGCACATATCTGTCAGGATATTAAGGCAGTGTTGCAAGAAAATTAGCAATCTGTTTGCAGGTATCATTCATGCCAAAGGCATCCTCTGTTTCAAAATTGACTTTAGAGAGAAAACAGCGTGTCTGTTCATAGTTTTGGTTGTTATAGGATATGACACACATAAATTTGTTCGCCAGATCGACCTGATTGCCGACATAATCGGGATTGTATTGGTATTTGTTCTCCATCCATTGGTCCTCGGGATGCTCGGTCATATAATCATTGATCAAAAAAAAGATGCGAAAGGTATCTGCTGCAAGTGGGTATTGACCAAGAAGGGCGCTTGCAATGCCGCCATAATAGGCAAGCACCCATTTGCATACAAAGCCCAGATCCTCGGCATTTAATAAAGCCAGTGCGGTGTCCTGCATTTCGTGAAAGCTTCGAATGGAAAACAGAGCCTCAAAATAGGTTTCCAGCGTCCATGCGTGCATATATTCCATCTGCGGCAGTTCATGATGTAATAATTTTTGCACCCAGGGCAGCAGCGTCTCATGTGCCTGATCCGGCTGGTTTAAAAGTGCATATTCATTTGCAAGCAGGACTTCCAGGCGGTAGTCGCCCGGTGATTGCCTGCATTCCTCGATCAAAAGAGGCAGATTTCTTCTGGAGTGGGCGTGTAATTCTTGTGGTGTTTTTGCGGCATATCCATAGTGATGGGTAAATACGGATGTGCGTTTTTCCAGATGGAGTAACGGTTCGGGGTCGAAACATTCGTGGATGCGGTGGATAAATCTCAGATCATCGGTGCGTTTGACCATGCGGGTCACTCTGCCCGAACAATATGCAGGCTTGTCGTAGCTTAAATAGTCATGTACACAGTAGCTGAGAGAAGTGTAGTTGTCGGCATCCGGGCTTTTTAAAAAGTCAATGATCTCTGTCACATCATCAAAATACTCATCATCATCCAGAAAAAGAAACCAGTCTCCGGAGCATAACCGTAAACCGGCATTGCGGGCCTTGGAAAAATCATCGCACCACGCAAATGAAACGATTTGCGTGGCATATTTTTTTGCCAGATTGATTGCTTCTTTCGGGGCACCGGTATCCACAACAATAAATTCAGTTGGAAACGCATCAAAAAATGGCTGAATTGATGTCAGGCACTGCTCAAATTGATCGGTATATCGGGAAACCAGCATGGAAAGTGATAAGCGAAAATTATTATCCATAGGAACCTCTTTTCTCTATTGATAAAATCAAGTGGAAATTATTATATAAAAAAATTATAATATAGATATGTCATTTTAGCCAATATGTTTCGATATTATTTTCGGGGAGATAACATGAAACAGTATGAGAAAATAGAATTAAATGAAATACAATTTGAAAATTCAAAAATTAAAAATAATCTGATTGCAGAAAGTGACGCACAGTATTTGGTTTTTGCCAATACACAGTTCCTTTCCGCGCAGGAATTGATAGAGATGGTCGAAGAGTACGGATATCTGGACAACTATGGGGGACTGGTTTTGTGCATGGACGGTCCTGGGGAGGAAACGGATTTGCTTGAGTTTCTTTCGCATCCGCAGATGGAAATATTCGGATTTATTATCTCAAAAGCGGATTTGTCCAAAAGTGGAAGATTTAACGAGCAGCTTGACGGAAAGACGAATTGGGAGTTTCTGTGTCGTCTGTCGGAGCATACGAAGCTCATCTGTCTGGAATGCTCCGATGTAGAAGCTCATCCGGCAGAGAAATTTGAAATTACATGGGCATACCAATTGGTCAGGCATATGAAAATGCTCAAGGAACACAATCTATTAGAAGCCATTTTGGAACGGTATCTGTTTCTCGCAAAGACAGCAAGAAGAGAGAAGGAATTCGAGCAGGCGTTGCAGTATTTGTTAGATCACCCGCAGGACATGGATGCCATGCTTAAAAATACAGCTCCTGTTTTTATTATACAAGGAATCGGAGATGTATGTTATGGGATTTTACAGTATATGGCAGATGAGTTGGCAAGGGCACTGTCTGGGATGGGCGAAGCTGTGATGGTGTATGGTGGAGCCGATATGCAGGAGCTATCACCACTATTGTCGCAGCCATTGAAAATGATCGTGGGGTTTCAGGCGATGATTCTTCTTGGCAAAAGGTTGATTCATGTGAATACCAAAAAAGTACAATTTATGTTTGATGACCCGATTCCCTATATGCATCGGTTAAACAATGTTGACTCGCAAACTTATTATCTGTGTCAGGATGAAAATTATGTCCGTTTTCTGAATCGAAATTATATGGGAAGAAAAGCGATTCATCTTCCGCCGGGCGGATCAAAGACCGACAATTGGCAATCTGACAACCGGCCGTATGATATTATTTTTATGGGCACTTATATTGATCTGGATGCAGAACTGACAAGATTGGATTCTATGGAACCGGAACAAAAGCGGCTGGCTGCGATCTATTTATCCAGATCCATTGACCGGCCGAATCTGTCCAGTGAGGAGCAGTTAATCCAGATTTATCAGGAACAGAAGGCGAAGTATGCGGATATCACATACGAACAGGTGGCGGATGCGATTGCGCCGGTTATTAAGTTTCCTTCATATGGATACCGCAAGGCGGTGGTGGATACGATCCTTCATGCAGGATATGAATTGCATGTGTTTGGAGATTCGTGGAAAAAATACAGACAGCCGAAAGAACTTGAGGGAGAAGAATTCAAGCTTGTGATCCATGAGGAAGTAGCACCGCAAGAGGTGAAAGAATATATGCGTCAGGCAAAGATCTCTTTGAATGTGATGTCATGGCACAAGGGTGGTATGACAGAACGCATTGCAGATGCCATGCTTGCAGGAGCAGTTTGTCTAACGGATGAGACAAGCTTTCTTTGCGACCACTTTGCACAATTTGAGGATATCGTCATGTTTTCTCTGGAGTGTCTGGAGGAATTGCCGGGTATGATTGAGCGGCTGCTTTTGGATGATCAATGCCGAAAAAAAATTGCGCAGAAAGCCTATGAGCATGCGAGCAGAGAATTTACATGGGATAGAGTGGCAGATTTCTTGGTGAAATTTGCGGAGAATGATACGATTGTGCCACAATATGAATTGGCTCGTACGCAGAAGTTTTATGTGCTGGCACCGGCAGGCTGTGAGACCGGCGGTGTGGAACTGGCTCACCAGATGTGCTATGAATTAAACAGAAACAGTCCGGGCTGTGCAAAGATGGCCTACTATTCGCTGAGGGATTTAAAGGAGATGTTTGATGGTTTTCCGATGGATGTACCGGCCCCGGCGGTTTATGATAAATATCACACGAACCATGAGACTTCCCTGGCACAAATGGATCAGCCGGAAAATGTGATCATTTTTCCAGAAGCCAATACCTTTTTAAAAATGTTATTCAAGTCGGCCAGAACGGTTGTATGGTGGATGAGCGTCGACGGATATCTGAGTGGATTTGAAGATGAAAATGAGACCAACATCGAAAGTCTGGGAGAACAGATCGATCTGCATTTGTATCAATCCTATTATGCGAAGGACTTTCTGGATTATCATATCCCACAGGCAAAAAAACGGTTTGTCGGTGATTATATCAATGAAGTCTATGATTTGCCAGAGGAAGCGATCATTGGCAGAGAGAGAAAAGACCGGATTTTGTACAACCCAAAGAAAGGTATGGAAGTCATCCGCGAGTTACAGAAAGTGATCACGGATGTGGAGTGGACACCGATAGAGCATATGTCCAGAGATCAGATCATGGAGCTGATGCTTTCATCGAAAATCTATGTGGATTTTGGTCCGCATCCGGGGAGAGACCGGATTCCGAGAGAAGCGGCAAGTATGGGATGCGTGGTTATTACGAACCGGAGAGGAAGCGCGGCATATGAGGAAGATGTGCCGATCATGGATGCATATAAATTTGAAGATCCGATTGAAGCTGCGGCAGCTTTTGCCGGACTTGTCCGTCGGGTATTTGATGACTTTGATGCGCATCAAGAAAAATTTCGGACTTACAGAGAACGGATTCGCATGGAGCGGCAGCAATTTTGCGATGATGTGAAAGCATTTATGGCTGATTGGACGAAATGAAGATGAAACTTTCGCAAGATCGAGATGGCTCTGAATCATTACAATGATTTAACTGAGGATAGAAAGTAGGATACAATGTCAGATATCAAAATATATGTTTGTGCACACAAGAATTTTGATGTACCAACGGATCGTATATATATACCGTTGCAGGTGGGGGCCGCGTTGCATGAGGACTTGGGTTACGTAAGTGATGCAACGGGGGACAATATCTCTAAAAAAAATCCCTATTACAGCGAGTTGACAGGTCTTTACTGGATGTGGAAAAATGCACCGGAGTGTGATTACACGGGACTTTGTCATTACCGTCGGTATTTTCTCGATGAGAATCACCAAAGGCTTACGGCAGAACAGATTGAACGATGCCTGAGTCACTATGATTTGATCTCTACAGGATGTGCGATTCCCGAGAATTCCGTTTGGCAACATTATTGCGAACACCACCACGAGGAAGATTTGGTGTATACCAGAGAGGCGATACAAAAAGTGTTTCCGGAAGATCTGGATATTTTTGATCAGGTTTTTCAAGGGCAGGAGATGTATTTCGGGAATATGCTGATTGGACCGAAATCGCTGGTGGACGCTTATGCACAGTGGTTGTTTGCCATTTTGTTTGAGGTGGAAAAGCATACTGACCTGTCAAGGTATGATGATTACGATAAGCGTGTCTTTGGATTTCTCTCAGAACGGCTTTTGATGGTCTGGATCAAAAAGATGGGCTTGAGGGTCTGTTCGCTTGAGGTGGATGTGACCGGAGATAAAGCGGAGACATCTGCCGCAAAACAAAAGGCGGTGGAATTGCTGGAAACGGGCGATGAGAATGCCGTATTGGATTATCTGCAGCAACTGGAGCAGACCAGACCGGACCTGTTTGAGGACAGCTCTGACCGGGATGGGACACTTTGGATCGTGCGTCTGTTTGCAGAGATCATGGCATTTGAAACGCGGATCGGAATTGAGAATCTGAAAAAATATTCGACAAAATTCGATGAATTACTTTCGCTTCGGGCCTCTTTGTACGAATTGTTTTACGGGCTTCCGGATCAGGGCCAATTATATGAGTTTGTTAGAAATCGGAAATTATCCTATGAGAGCATCATCTTTTTCGCGCAGATTCTGATTGACGAATGGGAGATCAATGTCCGCGTGGATAATTATTTTGCTGAGAGATGTCTGGATCAGGGAGATTTGTTTCATGCGAAGCTGTTTTTGGACTCTGCGATGCAGCTCGCACAGAAACATGGAGAAGGTGTATGAAATTATCCGTATGTATCATTACCAAAAATGAAGCAGAAAAATTAGAGCGCTGCCTACAGGCAATCGCCGGATATGGATTTGAGATCATCGTTGTTGATACCGGTTCGACGGATTCGACCTGTGAGATGGTGAAAAAATATATCGACAAGTTGTATCATATGGATTGGCAGGATGACTTTGCGCTTGCCAAAAACATTGCGATTAGTTACGCCACAAATGAGATGGTGCTGGTTTTGGACAGTGATGAGTATGTGCTGCCTTTGTCTGACGAGGAGCTGTCGATGCTGCAAAAGCAGATGGAGACCTGTCCGGACTGGATTGGCCGTATTTATCGAATCAACGAGCTTGACCATGAAGGGGAACTGCAGGAAAATTACGAATGGATCAACCGGATCTTTTCCAAAGAAAAATATTGTTACCGGGGATGTATTCACGAACAGCTTGTTAGAAAAGCAGACGCAGGTGATAGTGGCGATGAGATTTTTCCGACTTATCTGAGTCCGATTCGCATTCGTCATGACGGCTACCTTGGGACACCGGAGCAAAAGCGCAAAAAAGCACTTCGCAATATCGACTTATTGGAGCGGGAGCTTCAAAAAAAAGAAGATCCTTATCTCTTATATCAGCTTGGAAAAAGCTATTATCTGTTTGGTGATTTCACAAAGGCGGCATCATATTTTGATCAGGCACTGTATTTTGACTTAAATCCCAAGCTGGAGTATGTGATCGATCTGGTTGAGACATATGGATATGCATTGATCAATTCCGATCAGGAAAAAAAGGCACTTGGCTTGGAAGGTATTTATCCGGAGTTTGGACACAGCGCGGATTTTCAGTTTTTGATGGGTCTGATCTACATGAAGAACGCCCGGTTTGATGATGCGGTGGCGGAATTTCAAAAGGCAGCAGAACATGACACGGCCCGTATGCAGGGTGTCAATTCCTATCTGGCATGGTACAATATCGGCGTGATCTATGAGTGCCTGGGCTATGTTCAGGAAGCGATTCGGTATTACCGAAGGGCAGAGGGATATGAAAAGGCCGGGAAGCGTCTGGAGGAATTGACATAAATGATGACACAGAAACGAGTACTGATTTTTATCAAGGGCATTTTCGATACCATGGATCTGTTTACGGATGAGTTGATCCAGGCATTTGAAAAAAAGGGATATTCCTGCATGGCGTTGTCAGCAGATGATATGGATGCAAGTCTGGCGAAACTGGAAAAACAGCTGGGCGTTCCATGTCGTAAAAACTGGGAAGACGCTGATTGCAGTGCAGCAGCCGCAGTCATTACGTTTAATAACATGGGCTATAATTTGGGAGCAGAACAGTCGCAGGAGAATGTCTGTCTCTGGGAACACTATCACATTCCTTATTATAATATTCTGATGGATCATCCGTTTCATTACAGTCAGGCTTTGAAACAGGCTCCGACTACAACGAGATTATACTGCATCGATCAAAGACATGTGGAGTATGTAAAACGTTTTTTTAAGAATATGAAATGGGTCAGTTTTCTGCCCCATGCAGGAACAGCTATTGAAGATCTGCCCATTCTTCCAATCAAAGAACGTCCGGTGGATGTGCTTTATGCGGGCAGTCTCTCAAAATACCGGATCGAGATGCTGATTCCGGATTTTGATCAGTTTCGCGGCTTTGACGCCGGAGAGCTGTGCAATCAAGTCCTGCAGGAGCTGGTAAAACATCCAAACCGCACCACGGAGGATGTGATCGAAGACTATTTCACAGAGTTGGAGCTGCCAATCACCGAGGAGCAATTGGGGGAGTACATCAGTGCCTTTCGATTTCTGGATGCGTATGCCGTGTCTTTTTACCGGGAGATGGCAGTGAAGCTTCTGGTAGAAAACGGCATAAGGGTTGCGGTATATGGGGAAGGCTGGGATCGCACACAGTGGGCGGATCATCCCAACCTGATCTATGGCGGGAGTGTGCCGGCACCGCAGGTACTGCCGCTGATGCATCAAAGCAAGATCGTGTTGAATACGCTGACATGGTTTAAATCCGGAGCCCATGATCGGATCTTCAACGGAATGCTGGCCGGTGCTGTCGTCGTATCGGATCCATCGTCCTATCTGGAGGAGCAGTTTGAAAACCATCAGGATATCGAGCTGTTTCGACTGGAAGAGATACAGGAATTGCCGGCGATTGTAGAAGATCTGTTGGCGGATCTGGATCAGGCACAGTCTATCGCGGATGCGGGCAGACAAAAGGCGGAAAAATTTCATTTGTGGAGTCATCGGGCGGAGGAGATTGAACGCACTTTTTCGTTGTGACGGGAATCCGGCGGCTTTTGCAATTGCAGATTTAGACATCCGGAAAGGAAACGAAAGAATTTGAATATACTGGTATATCGTTGGAAGGCATACAATTATACGGATGTGATCGCATCATTTCAGATGCTGGGACATACGGTGGAGGAACTGGATTACCATTTGGACAATTATGACTTTGATGAGCAGTTTGCAGGTCTGCTGACACGAAAGTTACGGGAGCGGGCGTATGATTTTGTGTTCTCGATGAATTATTTTGGCGTGATCTCCGATGTATGCGAATCCTGCAGCATCAAATATGTCAGCTGGTCCTGTGACAGTCCGCTGCTTAGTATGTATCATCGTTCGGTCTATAATGCCTGCAACTATCTTTTTTTGTTTGACAAAAGTAATTATTATGAATTTCTTGGCATGGGACTTGCGCATGTGTATTATCTGCCGCTTGCGGTGGATTGCCGGCGCATCGAACATGTTTTGGAACAGACCAGGGATCGAAGCTCCTGTTACCGAAATGAGATCGCATTTGTCGGAAGTCTGTATGAGAGAAACAGCTACGACCGGATCAAAGGCCAATTGCCGGAGTTTCTGCAGGGGTACTTTGAAGCGGTGATCCGCGCCCAGATGGATATCAGTGGGGGAAATATCATCGAAGATCTGCTGACAAGCGACATTTTGATGCAGCTCGAAGAAGTCTATCATCTGGAAAAATCGGAAGGGTCGTTTTCCAATCTGGGGCTTGTATTTTCCACAACCGTGCTGGGCTTTCAGGTGGCAAAAAGACAGCGCAGACAGGCATTGCTGACGTTGGCAAAAAAACATGATGTGACGATCTACACCAATTCCGACACATCCGATCTGCTTGGAGTCGCGTATCGCGGCGGTGTCGATTACTGGAATGAGATGCCGCGGGTGTTCCATGACAGCAAGATCAATCTGAATTTCACGATCCCCAATATCGTAACGGGAATCCCGCTTCGCGTGTGGGACGTGCTCGGTGCAGGCGGCTTTCTGCTGACGAATTATCAGGCAGAGCTGCCGGATTATTTCAAGAATAAAGAGGATCTGGTTTATTTCGAAGATATGAGACAGCTGTCAGAACTGACAGATTACTACTTATCCCATGAAGAAGAGCGATGTGCCATAGCCGGGCATGGCCAGGAAACAGTGAAAAAAAGTCATACCTATCTTCAGCGCATCAAAAAGATGTTGGACAATGTGTTCGCAATTGAAACGTGTCAGATGTGGTGAAAAAGTAATACCCTAGTATATCTTACGACTTTTGTGCGTACGAGCTTGACGAGTGTAAGCACAATCGGAGTAATGATATACTAGGGTATTATTATTTTTACACAGTGGCTAACAACTTTTAACAATTCCGGTCCATCAGCAACCCCGCATATAAACTCGAAATATACGGTGTAGCAAAGGTTCGCTCCGGATTTTTGTATGCCACAATAATTTTTTTGACATAATTCATCGGATCAATCGAAGCCTGGTCCGCTTTGCGGCCAAGTGCATCGCGGAACTTATTTAATACATCAAAGGTTGCAGAGGCGTTACTTGTCTGTAGCGCATGCTTTAGTGTGTCACGATTCAATGATAAAGTGCTGTCATTATTGACCGATAATCCCACAGCTTCAAAGTTGGACGAAAAGCTTCGGGCAATCCGTGAGACATCAGACAGCAGGTTTCCGCTGGAACTGTCTGAATCCGAATAACGGTTTGCAGTATCGATCATGCTGTTGTATGCGTCAATTAAGGTTTCTACATTGTCTGCAACGGCATCTGCACTTGGCTTGAAACCGATAGTTGCCGGTTCGCCCGGTTCGCTGACACCGTTTAGTGTGATCTCAAACTGATTGTTGACCGTAAAGGTGTTTGAATAAGAGGAATGCTCATTGCCATTCAATAAGAAGGATGAGTTTTCCGCCGGGGAGCTGATCTGATCAATGCCCAGCCGCTTCATTGCCGAACGTGACGCGCTGTCTGTTCCGGCTACGATGGTGAATAAAGGACCGTCATCTTCGCCGGCACCGGTTTGCTTGGAGCTGATCTGCAACGCTTTGCTATTGCCCCGCTCATCGGAGATCAGGTCTGCTGTCAGTCCGATATTCGCATTGTTGATCAATTTGCGCAGTTTATTTAAAACCTGTTCATTTGTGTCGTCGTAATTGACATTGTACTGGAACTCATACGAGGTCGTGTTGGTGTTCAGGTCAAAAGAATAACTTCCTGCTTTGAAGTCATGACCGTTTCGGCGCATGAACTTTCCGGTATTGACCTGAGGAGTAGCTAATTGTCGCACCTCCAGCTTGAATCCGCCTTTTGCGGAGGCAGAAGCTTCGTCACCGACAAATTCGGCAGTGACCACATCCGGCTGATTGCTCGTAGCAATCTTTTTGCTGATGGCACTTTCCAAGCCTTCTCCGTTTTCGGAAAGGGAGGCAACAATATTTTTGATCATATGCGCCTGCTCCTTGATATCGATGGCAAAACGTTTGACATCCTTGGATTCGGAGATCTTATACAGAGGGGAGCGCCGATTGGACTTGCTGATCCGGTCAGAGGTCGAGCGCAGATCCTCTTTTTTGTGGGCATCGTACTTGCTGCTTGTGCCAAGAGACGCACCGTACATCATATTCATTTGATCATACGCAACATTCAAAGCTGTGCCGGCCATAGAATCCCCTCCTTTCCGAAATGATATGCGTCGGATTCCTATTCATTAATTCATTAATAATAGGAACAAACTCGATATAAAAGGACGCATGGATGGATCATAAATCTACTTATACATATTAATAATAACATTTTGTTTGTCAAATGTCACCCCAAAAACATTGAATTTCATGAAAAAAAGCTTGATTTTTTAGAAAAGATGTGATAAGAATTGCAAAAAAGAGTTGACGAGCCAAAATAATCATGCTATATTAGACCATGCGATGGAAGTAGGTCTTTTTTTTATGCCTAAAATTGAGAGGGGAAAAGCGAAAAACATTCCCTTCTTTGCAAAATTAGTCTAACGGAGGTGGAAGTTGTGCGCACTAAGATTACATTAGCCTGCACAGAGTGCAAGCGTCGTAATTACAACATGACGAAAGACAAAAAGACTCATCCGGATCGAATGGAGACTAAGAAGTATTGTAGATTCTGCAAGACTCATACAGTACACAAGGAAACCAAATAATATTCTTAGTTTAAGAATGAATCCAGATTGAGCAAAGGAAGTGATAACATGGGATCAGAAAAACAAATTGAAACCCAAAAAACAAGTTGGCTTACCGGGTTAAAGGCTGAGTTCAGAAAAATCATCTGGCCAACCAAACAGGACGTTGCCAAAGAGACAACAGCGGTTGTTATCACGTCGATTATCGTAGGTCTGATTATCGCAATGTTTGATTATATTATCCAATACGGTGTAGATTTTTTGATTGGATTATAAGAAAGGATGAGGTGACAGTATGGCAGAAGCAAACTGGTATGTGGTTCATACCTATTCCGGATATGAGAATAAGGTAAAAGCCAACATCGATAAGACAATTGAAAACCGTCATCTGGAAGATCAGATCTTAGAGGTCCAGGTTCCTATGCTGGATGTGGCTGAGATGAAGAACGGCGTCAAGAAACAGGTTCAGAAAAAAATGTTCCCCGGATATGTACTGATCAACATGATCATGAACGATGATACATGGTATGTGGTACGTAATACCAGAGGTGTGACAGGTTTTGTCGGACCGGGATCGAAACCAGTTCCTTTAACTGAGCTCGAGATGCATAACTTAGGAATCAAGACAGAGGGCGTATCGGTTGACTTCGAGGAAGGCGATACCGTTACCGTCATTGGTGGTGTTTGGAAAGACACCATTGGTGTGGTTCAGTCAATGAATCATAACAAACAGATCGTGACAATTAATGTTGATCTATTCGGTCGCGAGACACCGGTAGAAATAAGTTTCGCAGAAGTTAAAAAGACTTCTTAATGAAAGAAGGAGGAAATTCCAAATGGCAAAGAAAGTAGAAGGATATATCAAGTTACAGATTCCTGCTGGAAAAGCTACACCAGCTCCACCAGTTGGACCTGCCCTTGGACAGCACGGTGTAAACATCGTAGAATTTACAAAACAGTTTAACGCTAGAACAGCAGATCAGGGAGATTTAATCATTCCTGTAGTGATTACTGTTTACGCAGACAGAAGTTTTAGCTTCATTACTAAGACTCCTCCTGCACCTGTATTAATTAAGAAAGCTTGCAACATCAAGAGCGGCTCAGGCGTTCCAAACAAGACCAAGGTTGCAACTATCTCCAAAGCAAAAGTACAGGAAATCGCAGAACTGAAGATGCCGGATTTAAATGCAGCATCACTTGAGGCAGCTATGAGCATGATCGCTGGTACCTGCCGAAGCATGGGTGTTACAGTAGAAGACTAGGCATCGCATGTCTCGGTCTTCAAAAAAGATCGATGACGAAACAATGAATTAGGCAGAGAATAATCGAAAAAGACAGTTGATACTTTATCGTGGAAGGGCAAAAGCCCGCTACTACCACTAGGAGGTAATAAGAATGAAAAGAGGAAAGAGATATCAGGAGGCTGCAAAAGCAATTGACCGTAGTGTTCAGTATGATGTAGCCGATGCAATGGCGCTTGTGAAAAAAGCAGCCGTAGCAAAATTTGATGAGACGATCGAAGTTCATGTAAGAACCGGATGTGACGGTCGTCACGCAGAGCAGCAGATTCGTGGTGCAGTTGTACTGCCTCACGGAACCGGAAAAACTGTTCGCGTATTAGTATTCGCAAAAGGAACCAAGGCTGATGAGGCTCAGGCTGCAGGTGCAGATTTTGTAGGCGGCGAGGAGCTGATTCCGAAGATCCAGAATGACGGATGGTTTGAATTCGACGTTGTCGTAGCTACTCCGGACATGATGGGTGTTGTAGGACGTTTAGGACGTGTTCTTGGACCAAAAGGATTGATGCCAAACCCGAAAGCCGGTACCGTTACAATGGACGTTACCAAGGCTGTAAATGACATCAAAGCCGGTAAGATTGAGTATCGATTAGACAAAGCCAATATTATCCATGTGCCGATTGGAAAAGCTTCTTTCACAGAAGAACAGTTAGCGGACAACTTCCAGAGCTTAATGGGTGCGATCATTAAAGCAAAACCTGCATCTTTGAAGGGTCAGTATTTAAAGAGCTGCGTGGTAGCTCCTACTATGGGACCTGGTGTGAAGATCAATGTGGTTAAGCTTCAGGGATAATCACCGGAAATAAATAAAAGTATCAGAGACAGTCTTTTGAGGGAATCTCCCTTTGAGGACTGTCCTCTTTTTTGAATCGGTCCGTTTGCCGGAGACGGATTTTGGCGGGCTGATGGATGAAGAAATAAGGGAAAATTATGAATAGAGTAAAAGATGTTTTTGACAAAAGAATGGACAGGCCCGTATGGGAGAAGGTCTGGCCGCTGTATGACAAACACAGAGAGTTTGTATTGTACAGTTTTTTTGGAATGGGGACATTTTTAGTCAGTGTTTGTACATACTATTTCTTTACGCAGACACTGGGGCTCAATGCACTGGTCGCAAACGTCTATTCCTGGATGTTTGCGGTACTGTTTGCTTTTTTGACCAATCGTGTCTGGGTGTTTCAGGCACCGACACAGACATGGGGTGAATTTGTAAAACAGGCAGTTGGTTTTTACAGTGGAAGATTTTTTACATTACTGGTAGAGGAAGCGATTCTGGCTGCGTTTCTGGCAGACAGACATTGCAATCAGATGGCTGTGAAGCTCTCAGCGCAGATTGTTGTGATCATTTTGAATTACATATTCAGCAAATTGATCATATTTCGAAAAAAAGAGTTGACAGAATCATAAAAGGATGTTAATATATCCGAGTATGTTGCCGAAGACAGCAGGTGCCAATATGGTCTTTGATGGAAAGCATCGAGACTGTGGCGTAACGATTATGGCCTGCCGAGGAGATCATCTAAGAGCTTACAGCCTCTTCGCGCAAATGCGAGGAGGCTTTTCTTTTTAGTAGAACCTCTAAAGCAATATCAAAAATAAAATAGGAGGTAAAAATCGTGGCAAAAGTTGAATTAAAAGCACCGATCGTACAGGAAATCTCAGACAGCATCAAAGATGCGCAGTCAGTAGTCATCGTTGATTATCGCGGACTTACTGTTGCTGAAGATACTCAGTTACGTAAGCAGTTAAGAGAAGCCGGAGTTACTTACAAGGTATACAAAAATACTTTCATGAACTTCGCTTTCAAAGGAACTGAGTTCGAGGGACTTTCAGAAGTACTTGAGGGACCAAACGCAGTGGCAATCTCAACGACAGATGCAACAGCACCGGCAAGAGTTCTTGCGGGATTCGCTAAGAAGGCACCTGCATTAGAGATCAAAGCCGGTGTAGTAGAAGGAACCCTTTATGATGCAGAGGGAATGAAAGCGATTGCAGCTATTCCTTCAAGAGAAGAGTTACTTTCAAAATTACTTGGAAGTATGCAGTCTCCGATCACGAACTTTGCTCGTGTTATCAAGCAGATTGCAGAGAATGGTGGAGAGTCAGCAGCTCCTGCAGCAGAAGAAGCTGCGGCTGAGGAAGCTCCGGCAGCAGAGGCAGAGGCTCCTGCAGAAGCAGCTCCGGTAGAGGAGTAATGATCAAAAAACATATTTTATTAGGAGGAAATAATAATGACAACAGCAGAGATCATTGAGGTTATCAAAGGCTTAACCGTATTAGAGTTAAATGATTTAGTAAAAGCATGTGAAGAAGAGTTCGGCGTATCTGCAGCAGCAGGCGTTGTAGTTGCAGCAGCAGGTGGTGCAGCAGAGGCAGCTGAGGAGAAAACTGAGTTTGACGTAGAGTTAACAGAGGTTGGTCCTAACAAAGTTAAAGTTATCAAAGTTGTTCGTGAAGCAACCGGCTTAGGATTAAAGGAAGCAAAAGACTTAGTAGACAATGCTCCGAAGGTATTAAAAGAGCAGGCTGACAAGGCTACCGCTGAGGATATCAAGGCAAAACTTGAGGCAGAGGGAGCAAAAGTTACTCTGAAATAATTATGAATTTGGAATTTGTTCAAATATAGAACAGCCCAACCCAGAAAATCTCTCTGGACTATGGTCCAGAGAGATTTTCTATGTCAAAGAAAAATGATTGTCACTACGGGGTGGGACAAGGATTGTTCGTTGAAATATAAAAGTGATTGTGATATGATACCCTTGAAACCGGTTGGAGAGGAAAACACAATGAATCGATTTGTAAAAGATATCAAAAAATATTATAAATATGCGACTTATGCGGCAAAGGCAGAGTTGAAAGCGGAAGTAGCCGGATCGTATTTAAACTGGGTATGGTGGATTTTGGAACCGCTTGCGCTGATGGCGATCTATGCTTTTATTTTTGGATTTGTATTTGACGCGCGTGAACAATATTTCACCGCTTTTATATATGTGGGTCTGACGGTATGGACCTTTTTTAATCAGAACCTGAAAAACAGTGTAAAGATCGTAAAGAAAAATAAGGCAGTGGTATCAAAGGTCTATCTGCCGAAATTTATTCTGATCGAATCAAAAATGTTTGTAAACGGATTTAAGATGCTGGTATCCTTTGCGATCGTGATCGCACTGATGATTTTTTATCGTGTTCATCTTACGTGGAATGTGCTGTTTGTGCTTCCGATCTTTGTGACCATGTGGCTTGTGACATTTGGATGTATGTGCATTGTGAGCCATTTTGGTGTCTATGTAGAGGATCTCGCAAACGTGATCAATATTGCATTGCGCCTGGTTTTTTATATGACCGGTATCATGTTTTCCATTGAAAGAAGAATTGGCGCAAAACATCCGGAACTGGCGACGATATTGGGAAAATTCAATCCTATGGCATATCTCATATCATCCTTACGTAAATGCCTACTGTATGGAGAGACACCGGAAGTACCTGTGCTTCTTGTCTGGTTTGTTATTGGTCTGGTGCTGTGTGTTGTCGGTGTGCGCGTGATCTATAAAAATGAAAACAGTTATGTAAAGGTGATTTAGTATGTCAGAAGAAAAAAAGATAGCCATTAAGGTCGACAATTTGACGATTCGATATAAAAGCCTAAAATCTTATTCCATCAAGCGCAATTTTTTTGCGCTTCACAGAAATAAAAGAGAAGTGTTTGAGGCTGTAAAAAATGTTTCCTTTGAAGTGCCGCAGGGAGAGATTTTGGGAATCATCGGGAAAAATGGAAGCGGAAAGTCAACGCTTCTTCGCGCGCTCGCTCATATTTTTTCTCCGGATGAGGGAACAATCAATATATATGATAATTCCATCTCTCTGCTTTCGATCGGAGTCGGATTTCAAAAAGAGCTGTCCGGAAGAGAAAATATCATGCTCTCCGGATTGCTGCTGGGATTCACCGAAGAGGAGATCAAAAAGAAGATGCCTCGCATCATCAAGTTTGCGGACATCGGACATTTTATTGATATGCCGGTGGGAAAATACTCCAGCGGAATGTACTCGAAGCTGGCATTTTCTATCACAGCGATACTGGAAACCGATATTATTCTGATCGATGAGGTACTGAGCGTCGGAGATCGTCGATTCAAAAAGAAGAGTTATAAAAAAATGAAATCTCTGATTTCAGATGATAAGCGGACGGTAGTGATCGTGTCTCACAGCATCTCGGCATTACGTGAATTGTGTGATCGTGTATTGTGGATCAACGACGGAGAGATGATGATGATCGGTGAGGCGAATGAGGTGCTGGATCAATATGAAGCATTTATGGATGCAGAAGAATAAAATGGAGGGAAGAATTGCACTATGAAAAAAATTGCAGTAGTAGGTCTTTATGCGATTAAAAATGCGGGAGATAATATTTTGTGCGAGGTCACACAGTATTTGCTTCAGCAGGAAGACCCAAGCATCAAAATTGTTGAGGTGGATGTAAATCCGCGCGCAAAATCCTATCGGGGTCTGGAAAAAATTCCGTTTTTTATTTCAAAAGTCCTGATTAAAATTTCGGGATATGTTTTTCAATATGAAAATTCGAGCAAATTCAGATATATTTATGAATATTTCATGTGGTGGTTAAAGATCAACCGGAAATTTAAGAAACAGTTCAAGGGCGTGGATGCGATTGTCTTTGCAGGCGGCGGCTTTCTGAAATTCCGTACACAGGGTCTGAATTATTACGTGGAACAGATCGTAAAGATCGCAGAAAAAAATAATATTCCGATCATGATGAACGGAGTCGGAATCGAAGGTTATAGTGAGACAGATATCCGTTGTCAGCGATTGAAACGTGCCATCAACAAGGATTGCATGAAAGTCATTACAACGAGAGATGATATTGATACACTTCAGAATCTCTATATTGAGAATCCGAATATCAAGACCGCGCGTGTGGGAGATCCGGCACTTTGGGTTCCGGAATGCTATCGTGTCAACAGAGATAAAAATCCGAGTCCGGTCATTGGTATCAATGTGATCAGGGGAAGAGTCTATCAGGCATATGGGAATACGCTTTCCGAGTTTCAGCTGATGAACTTCTACAAGAAACTGATCGCCGGTGTGGAAGACCGGGGCTGGGAATGGGTGTTGTTCTCTAACGGAATGGCATCGGACCAGAAATTTGGCCGACAGCTGTTAAAGGGGCTGGGGTATACCGATTTCAGAAAGCTTTTAAATCCACCGGCAAATTCACTGGATTTTCTGAATCTGATCCGATCCTTCCGGTGTGTCTTTGGTGCCCGTCTGCATGCCTGTATTACCAGCTATGCGCTTGATGTACCGGTGGTGGGACTCATCTGGAGTGAAAAACTGCGTATTTTTGCCGAGGTGATTGGCAAGAAAAATGCATTCTTCGAGGAAGAGGATCTGCATATCGAGAATATCCTCGATGCCATCGCAACTGAGATGGAGAGCGGCTATGACACGGAGATCCGCGACAATCTGCGTGGATTGACAAAGCAGTATCTGCAGACCTTTTTGCAGATCATTGGAGATAAACGAGAAGATTAGGAGAATCATGATATGATTAGAAAAGCATTTCAGATAATGGGACATATGATGGTGGAAGGAAAATTGTTTCAGTCTTTGTTCCTGATGCTGTGTCGGTTTGTGACCGGTATCCTTCGCGTAATATATAATGTGATCATCAAGGTCATTCGGATCGTTTTTCGGATTCTTGCAAAGATTTTCTGGTATCCGGATCAGGCGCTGGCAATACTTGCAAGACGAATGATGGCAAAACGTACTCCGGTAAAAGATCAGATTATGTTTCTGACCTTTCAGGGGGATTATACTTGTAATCCGAAGTACATAGCTGAGCAGCTGATCCGTGAGGGTTGCAGCTATCGTATGATCTGGGATGTCAAGACAGCCATCCCGACAAGTGATTACCCATTAGAGCTTAATTTTGTAAAGCATAATACGTATGAGTTCTATAAAGAGCTTGCCGCTTCAAAAGTGATTATTGAGAACACCAACATTGTAGAGCGTTTGTACGCCTATAAGAAAAAAGATCAGTATCTGATCCAAACCTGGCATGGTTCTCTTGGAATCAAGCGACTGGACGGCGATGTGGTCATGGGATTTAGCTGGAAACGTCTCGCAAAAAGATGTCAGAAAAATGTGGATCTGTTGTTGTCAAACAGTGATTTTGAGACAGAGGTATTCCGGACTGCATACTGGGGTGACGTGCCGTCTGTCATGGTAGGACACGCCAGAAATGATATTCTCTTTTGCCGGGATGAGAAAGAGATTGCAAGAGTCCGCAAGAAAGTATTCAAGTACCTGCAATTACCGCAGGATACAAAACTCTTTCTCTATGCGCCAACGCATCGTGATGATGTAGATGAAAACTATGAAGCATTGAATTACCGGATCATCAAGGAAGCATTAGAGGAGCGGTTTGGCGGAACGTGGCAGATCGTGATCCGATTGCACAACCGTCTCAAGAAAGAGAGTCAGATGTGGCTGAATAATCTGCCGACTTATGTATCGGATGCTACCTTTTATGAAGATATGCAGGAGCTTTTGCTTTGTACGGATGCAGGTCTGACGGATTATTCAAGTTGGATCTTTGATTATGTGCTTTCCGGAAAACCGGCATTTATCATTGAGCTGGGTCTGGAGGATTATGAAAATTCAAGAGGATTCTACTATCCGATTGAAACGACGCCGTTCCCGATCGCGAAAAACAGTAAAGAACTGGCAAAACGGATCAAAGAGTTTGATGCCGAGAAATATGCAAAGGATAAAGAGACCTTCCTGAAAGCCAGAGGTTGTATGGAGGATGGTCATGCTGCTGAGCGTATCTCTAAGGAAATTGCAAAATTGATGGAAAAGTAAAATGAACTTTCAGTTAAAGCAGATTGTTAAGATTGCAATGCAAAATGTGTTTCTGCCGGTGATCTATCGGATCGGCACGGTGCGAAAAGTGGATCAAAAGCTGATGATCTTTGCGGATTTTCATAAGGACGAGGTTCCGTACAGTATGGAAGATCTGTATGAATGGGCACTGGATTCGGACTTTCACGTCGTGCGTATGACGAAGGATTGCGACAGCAGCGGCTACATTTCCGGACTCGTGTATATGGTGAAATTTATGCTCATGTACGCCCGGGCAGGATATGTATTTATCTGTGACAATTTTCTCCCGGTAGCATCCTGCAAGAAGCGGGAAGAGACGGTAGTGGTTCAGATGTGGCATGCAGGCGGAATGTTAAAAAAATACGCTTATGACACCCCACGGGATATTCCAAAGTTTTATAAGGGGAACGTATTTCGCAACTATTCCTTGATCATTACAAGCGACAAAAACTGTAATTCCGCATACATCAGCGGAATGCGGGCAGATCCGAGAATCGTGCAGGGGCTTGGGCTTAGCCGTACAGACCGGTTTTATTCGGAAGACTACAAGCAGAAATGTGTCCGACAGTTTTATGACAGATATCCGGAAGCGAAAGAAAAAAAGATTGCGCTTTTTGCACCGACTTTCCGGGGAAATGCGTCCGTGCCGGAAATCATTGACACAAGCTTTTTAAAAGATCTTGAAAAATCATTGGGTGATGAGTGGATTTTAGTGACAAAGATGCATCCGCATCTGCAGAAGCACATCGGAAAGGATGCATGTCCGATTCCGACAGAGCAGCTTCTTCCGGTTGCAGACGTACTCATTTCCGATTACTCATCCGTGATCTACGATTATCTTCTGCTGGAGCGGCCGATCGTATATTATGTGCCGGATCTGCAGTATTACATTGAGAATGATCAGTTTTATATTGATTATTATGAGATGCCGGGAACAATCGTAGAGTCGCAGGAAGATCTGGCAACTGCAATTCAGGAGGCACAGCAGAATTTTGATCTGCAGCGACTGCGTGTGTTTAAGCAGAAATACATGGGCGCATGTGACGGACATGCCCTGGAACGTCTTGTGGATTATTTGGGATTGATGCAAAACAATGGGAACTATTCAAAATAGAAGAATTTTAAGAATCGGAGGAAAAAAGATGGTATCAGCACTTATTTTTGCAGGTGGAATTGGACAGCGTATGAAGTCTTTGGATATTCCAAAGCAGTTTTTGGAGATTGAAGGAAAACCAATCATTGTTCGCACAACCGAGCATTTTTCAAAACATCCGATGGTAGACAACATCGTCATTGTATGTGTGGAAAGCTGGTTGGATGTCTTAAAACAGGATATCCAGAAATTTGGATTGGAGAAGATCGTGTCCGCAATTCCGGGCGGTGCAAGCGGATATGAGTCAATTCACAACGGACTTGTGGAGATTCAGAACAAAGTGAATCCGAATCCGGATGATATCGTATTGATCTGTGATGGTGTGCGCCCAATGCTTTCCGAAGAGCTCATCACAACCTGTATCGAGGATGCAAGAAAATACGGTTCTGCTGTACCTGTGACACCGAGTATCGACTCTGTGTTATACAGTGATGACGGCAGTAACTGCAATAAAAACTATGAACGCAGAAAGATGTTCATCACGCAGGCACCGCAGGGATATACCATGGAGAAAATTATGTGGGCACACGGCGAGGCGGAAAAACAGCATCTTGATCCGGTATCATCCGGAGAACTGTTGATCGAGCTGGGAGAAAATATTCATATTTTCCAGGGTATCCGCGAAAATATCAAAGTAACTACACCGGAAGATTTAGAGTCGCTGAGAGCAATTCATTACTATGAGCATTACAAGGATTTTGCAAAAGAAGTATTGAAATATGGTTTATAAGAAAACGGGCAGCGCATGCTGCCTTTTTTCTGATATAGGAATGAAGTTGGAAGGGAGATTATGATGCAGATAACAGATATACTTGGCAAACAGATGCTGGAAGATGTCAC
>JALEJB010000006.1 GCA_022768825.1 Lachnospiraceae bacterium | reverse complement strand
AGGAAAGTATATGACAGGCTTCAAGACGGTTGCTGCAATGGTTAAGGCAATGGATGAGGAGCTTGGAATCACGGTTCCCGTTGCATTACACTTAGATCATGGTACTTATGATGGATGCTACAAGTGCATCAAGGCAGGCTTTACTTCTATCATGTTCGATGGATCACACTATCCGATCGAGGAGAACATTGCAAAGACAACTGAGTTAGTAAACGTTGCACATGCGTTGGGGCTGTCCATCGAGGCAGAGGTTGGTTCTATCGGCGGCGAGGAAGATGGCGTTGTCGGCATGGGCGAGTGTGCTGATCCTGATGAGTGCAAGGCTGTTGCAGATCTGGGCGTAGATATGCTTGCAGCAGGTATCGGTAACATCCACGGAAAATATCCTGCAAACTGGGCAGGCTTAAGCTTCGATACACTGGATGCCATCCAGCAGAAGACCGGTATTATGCCTCTCGTACTGCACGGTGGTACAGGTATCCCTGAGGATATGATCAAGAAGGCGATCGACCTTGGTGTATCCAAGATCAATGTAAATACCGAGTGCCAGTTATCCTTTGCAGATGCTACACGTAAATACATTGAGGCTGGCAAGGATCTGGAAGGCAAGGGCTTCGATCCCCGTAAGCTGTTAGCACCCGGAACCGATGCGATCAAGGCTACCGTAAAGGAAAAGATGGAGTTATTCGGATCTGTAGGAAAAGCTTAAGAAAATTAAGAAATTAAAATTACTATTGCTTTTTTAAGAAAATAGGAGTATTTTAGTTACTGGAGAGCGAACAAGGGTGTTCCGAACAGGGATGCCCTTGTTTTTTTTCTATTTGAAGCACTTAAGAAAATTAGGTGGATTAGATTAAAAAGGGAAAGGATGATTAAAATGAGCGAACAAGAAGTATTTAATGTTTCACAGATTTTTGGTGAAAATGTATTTAACGATTCTGTGATGCAGGAGCGTCTTCCGAAGAAGGTCTATAAGAAACTGCATGAGGTTATGGAAGAAGGCAAGGAACTGGATCTGGCAACAGCGGATGTCATTGCGCATGAGATGAAGGAATGGGCCATTGAAAAAGGCGCCACACATTATACACATTGGTTCCAGCCGCTGACCGGAGTCACTGCCGAGAAGCATGATTCATTTATTACCGCACCAATGGACAACGGAAAAGTTTTGATGAGCTTCTCCGGAAAAGAGTTGATCAAAGGTGAGCCGGACGCATCTTCATTCCCGTCAGGCGGACTTCGCGCAACCTTCGAGGCAAGAGGATATACCGCATGGGATTGTACATCACCGGCGTTTGTCCGTCAGGATGCAGCAGGCGCAACGCTTTGTATTCCGACTGCTTTCTGTTCATATACAGGTGAGGCGCTGGATCAGAAGACACCGCTTCTGCGTTCCATGGAAGCTGTCAACGAGCAGGCACTTCGTTTGCTTCGTTTATTCGGAAATACCACATCTACGAAAGTAACTCCGAGCGTTGGAGGTGAGCAGGAGTATTTTATCGTAGATCGTGAGAAATATTTAAAGAGAAAAGACTTAATCTTTACCGGACGTACCCTTTTCGGAGCAATGCCACCAAAGGGACAGGAGATGGACGATCATTATTTCGGAGCCATCCGCGAGCGTATCGGCGCATACATGAAGGATGTCAATAAAGAGTTATGGAAGCTGGGTGTATCAGCAAAGACACAGCACAATGAGGTGGCACCGGCTCAGCACGAGTTGGCACCGATCTATGCAGAGTGTAATGTGGCAACCGACCACAACCAGTTGATCATGGAGACTTTGAAGAAAGTAGCCGGAAGAAACGGATTACAGTGCCTGCTGCATGAGAAACCATTCGCAGGAGTAAATGGTTCCGGTAAACATAACAACTGGTCAATTATTACCGACGACGGAATCAATATGTTGGATCCGGGTTCTACACCGCATGAGAACATTCAGTTCCTGTTAGTACTTACCTGTATCTTAAAAGCAGTTGATGAGCATGCAGATCTGCTTCGCGCATCCGCAGCAGATGTAGGAAATGATCACAGATTAGGAGCAAACGAGGCACCGCCTGCAATCCTGTCGATCTTCCTTGGAGAGCAGTTAGAGGATGTGATCACACAGCTGATCAGTACCGGAAATGCAACACACAGCTTAAAAGGCGAGAAACTGGAAACCGGTGTGAAGACACTTCCGGATTTCATGAAGGATGCGACCGATCGAAACCGTACTTCTCCGTTTGCATTCACCGGAAATAAATTTGAGTTCCGTATGGTTGGATCTCAGGCAAGCATTGCACAGCCAAACGTTGTATTAAATACCATCGTTGCAGAGGCTTTTGCAGAGGCTTGCGATGTACTGGAGAAAGCAGACGATTTCAACGAAGCAGTACATGATCTGATCAAGAAATATGCAACTGAGCATCAGCGTATCATCTTCAACGGAAACGGATACTCAGATGAATGGGTAGCAGAAGCTGAGCGCAGAGGACTTCCGAACATCAAGTCTATGGTAGAGGCAATCCCTGCTTACTCAACAGACAAAGCAGTTGCTTTATTTGAGAAATTCAATGTATTTACCAAGGTTGAGTTGGAGTCTCGTGTAGAGATCGAGTATGAGACCTATGCAAAGACCATCAACATTGAGGCAAAGACAATGATCGATATTGCCGGCAAACAGATCATTCCGGCAGTGATCAAAGCAACGACCCAGCTTGCGGAGTCAATCAATGCTGTCAAGGCAGCAGGTGTGGATAATGTCAGCGTACAGACAGAGCTTTTGAATGAGACTTCTGATCTGTTGTCAGATACCAAAGTAGCATTGGCAAAACTGATCGAAGTGACAAATCAGGGTTGTGCAATGGAAGAAGGAAAAGAGCAGGCAGTTTACTATAAAGATGTGGTAAAAGCTGCAATGGATGAGCTTCGTGCTCCTGTCGATAAGCTCGAGATGATCGTTGATAAAGAATTATGGCCAATGCCTTCATACGGCGATCTGATCTTCGAGGTATAAAATCCTGACAGCCGAAAATGCTGTCGCTTGTCCGGATCAGATCCGAACAGGAATTACTAGTTACGGCTAATCAGATTTGATTAGTATTTATCTAATCCCCTTTAGAGTATATGAAAAAAGACCTTGCAACCAAGGTCTTTTTTCAAACTTTAAGGATCTTTTTTCTTAAAACACAATCAATTCCCCATCAAGAATCGCATATTCCACTTGATCGCCAAGCTCCATACTTGCCTGACCGCTGGTGCCCTCAATGATCGCATTCTGGATTTTTTGAAGCTCATTGCAGGGAATCATTGCATGGATGGTGACACCTTCGGTATATTCGGTGTCAAGTGTAGTGATCCCTGCCTGTGCGAGAATATACTGGATTTTTCCAAGAGAGGTGTAATCTGTTTGAATCGACAGCTTCTGCCCGAAATCTTTGGTGATGATTCCGGACTGTGCCAAACCCGCCTGAACGGCACCCTGATAAGCGCGGACCAGTCCTCCGGTTCCAAGCAGCGTGCCGCCAAAGTATCTGGTGACGACCACGGCAACATTGTGAATATCTTCGCGAAGCAGGACATCCAGCATCGGACGACCTGCGGTACCGCTTGGCTCGCCGTCGTCGTTGCAGCGGGTCAGCTCATGCTTTCTGCCAAGGGTAAATGCGCTGCAATTATGCCTTGCATCCCAATATTTTTTCTTTGTCCGATTGAAAAAGTCCACGGCCTCTTCCTCTGATTCGATCGGAATCACGGTGGCGATAAAGCGGGATTTTTTTTCTTCGATTTCCCCGACGCCGCCTTCGTAAACAGTTTTATATGAATATTCTGACATGCTCACACTCCGTAAAATGATTGATAGAAAAAGTATAGCAGAGCTTGTCGGACTTTACAAGCAGGTCAAAAGTTTACAATGAATGAAAAAGGTGCTATACTTTTTTTTAACTATAACTTTTTTTTTCGCTGGGAGGATTTTATGAACTATGGCAAGGAGGGGGCAAAAAAGAAAGCGCGTGATCTGAATGCGCGGACCCCGAAAGTTTTACGAAAGTTTAAAATCTGGATTTATAAATTGTTGCTGGTAGCGGCATTTGCAGGTGCGGTATGCCTGGTGTTTACCGCATATGGTGTGTACAAGGGTATCATTGATTCTGCACCGACCATTGACGCGATGGATGTCACCCCCACCGGCTTCCTGTCAACGATTCTGGATACGGAAGGAAATACGACAGCGACACTTGTTGCATCCGGAGCAAACCGCGTTTATGTCACGATCGACGAGATTCCGGAGAATCTGCAGCATGCATTTGTCGCAATTGAGGACGAGCGTTTTTATGAGCACAACGGTATCGATGTCAAGGGTATTATCCGTGCCGGAGTCAAGGGATTGCTGAGTGGTGGACATTTTTCACAGGGAGCCTCGACGATCACACAGCAGCTTCTGAAAAACAATGTATTTACCTCGTGGACGACAGACAAGGGCTTTGCCAAGGTTGTCCGCAAGCTGCAGGAGCAGTATCTGGCAGTCGAGCTGGAAAAGAAGGTCAATGACAAAGACTGGATTTTGGAAAATTATCTGAACACGGTCAATCTGGGACAAAATTCCCTTGGTGTACAAGCTGCGGC
>JALEJB010000230.1 GCA_022768825.1 Lachnospiraceae bacterium | reverse complement strand
TTGGAATACGCGATAAAACAAAAATATAACTTCGCTTTTTGAAAGGGATTGGGCTATGAAAGACCAAACACTATCAAATATTTTTGATCATAAAACCGGCGCCATCTACATCCGAGTGTCCACAGACCGGCAGGAAGAGCTCTCGCCGGATGCCCAGCGACGTCTCTTGCTGGAATACGCAAATTCAAACAATATTGATGTGCCGTCAGAATACATCTTTCAGGATAATGGTATCTCTGGCCGGCAGGCGAAAAAGCGCCCTGCGTTTCAGAACATGATCGCACTGGCGAAGTCGAAGGAGCACCCGATCGACACGATCATCGTCTGGAAGTTCTCTCGATTTGCAAGAAATCAGGAGGAATCCATCGTCTACAAGTCACTGCTGAAGAAAAATGATGTGGATGTCGTGAGCATCAGCGAGCCGCTTGTCGACGGCCCGTTTGGATCGCTGATCGAGCGTATCATCGAGTGGATGGATGAATACTACTCTATCCGCTCCACCGTTGCGTAATAACCTATAATTTTTTTCATAAATTTACGACTTTGCTTTAGGACTTAAACGTGTGATTTCGGAGTTCTTTGGTAACCACCCCCAAGTGCAAAGCGATCCCAAAGTTTCCGTCGTTTTTCAATCGGGATATCTTTGATCTCAATCTGCTTCCACTTACCGGTTTGAGCATCTATTACAAAAGTTCGATATGTTGCTTTTTGTGGATATGGTGGCATTGTAATACACCTCCTCTGTTTACATTATATGGCATTTGCATGTACAGGGTTCTTTTTTGCTGACCGACAATACAAGCTGACTTGACAATTTACAAAAAAAATATTATATTCAATCAAACAAAGGCGTTTGGGGAGGACCTCTGACGCCTTTTTTTATTAAAAAAATGATTAACGTGAAAAAAGTGAGGTGGCTTTTATGCCAAATGAATATATCATGCATCAATTGAAAAAAGGGTATCAGGCGGGAATTGATCTATCGGATTATGTGACTTATGGAATCAGTACGATGAGAGAGATGCGGCTGGCCGAGATGGAAGATGTGGATATCACGGGTTATGCCGAGGCCGGATATGATGCCGAACAATTGCGGGCGATCCGCAGGGCACTTGTGAATCATCTGGACATCGAACCCTATCTGTCAACGGAATATCAGGGTGATGCGATTATGGAAATAGTGATTGGCTTGGAACATCATGTGGATGTCAGCAAATATGCCAAAGACTGTTATTCCTGGAGAAAAATGCGGGAGATTCGATTGGGATTGGAAAATCATGTGGATGTGTCATACTATGCAAATCCCAGATACTCCTACTGGCAGATGCGGGAGATCCGGCTTGGCTTGCAGGAAGAACTGGATGTGGACTCCTATTGTAATCTGATGTACACCGCCAAGACGATGAAACGAAAAAGAATGGAATTATTAGCAGAAAAAAGGCGAAAAGCAACCGCATATATCAAACACGAATTTAAATATGGCAATCTCTACATCAGTCAGGACGAAATGCGGGCGGAAATAGAGATACTGGATGCGCAGTGGAAACCGGACAGCATCGCCATTCGTGAGCTGCTTGTGAGCGGCGGTATCGTGACCGGTTATGATGAACTGGCGATCATTCGGGTAGAATCCGGGGTCAACGTGCTGGGAGAACGGATCGAGATCGCCAGAGGTGAAAACAGTATTCCGGGTCAGGACGGATATTATACGTTCAACTTTTGCAACAAACGTTCTTATATGCCGACGGATGAATCGGATGGGACATCAGATTTTGAGAAGATCCGCTGCGTGGAGCGTGTCCTCAAGGGGCAGACGCTGGCAACCTATTATCCGGCGACAAAGGGAACACCCGGACGCACGGTGACCGGGCGAATCCTCTATGCGCCGGATGGAAAAGAGATCCCGCAGTTGTGGGGAGAAAATATCAGTCTTTTGGAGGACGGACGCACCTATGTCTCACAGATCAACGGCAGGGTGATCCTGCACGAACGAAACCTGTATGTGGAAGAACTGACGATCATTGACGACAATATATGGGAAGAACATACGCTGGACTTCCCGGGAACGGTCCATATCACCGTTGATGTTCCGGAAGGCGTGCAGATTCATGCGAAAGGAGATATCATTGTAGATGGAATGGTGACGGGGGCTGTGTTGGATGCGGATCGAAACATCCTTGTGAGACTGGGCATCAATAAGGGCACGACCGGCGCAAAGCTCACCGCAAAAGAGAATGTCACGGTAAAATACAGCGAATATGCACAGATCAAGGCGGGAAAAAATATATATTTAAATTACAGTCTGAACTCCGTGCTTCTGGCCAAAGAGGCGATCATCACTTTTGGCCAAAGAGGCGGCATCATCGGTGGGACTGCATTTGCCGAGCGTGGATTTTGTATTTCCAACCTCGGAAATGAAACAGGACGTGACACGCAGATTGGATTTGGCGCATGGGAAGAACTGAAAAAACGACTGATCAAGGTGGAAAATGATATCCGAACAGCCAATAAAGAGTTTGAAGAGTTACAGGAGCTGCTGAAAAAGATTGTGGATAAATCCAACGGCATTCAGGACCAAAACTCGGAGATCATTATGAAGCTGGGCAATAATATTCATCATACGATGAAAAATATTGCGTATTATGAAGCCGAGCGGGAACGGCTGGCGCAGCGCATCAACAAGGCAATGAAGGCCCAGGTCATTGTCAATCACAAGATTTATGACAATGTGACCTTCATCTGTGATAAGGAGAAATACTCTCCGCGCCGATTGCAGCATGTGTCCGTCACTTATATGTCCGGCGCATTTGAGGTAAACAACCTTGCGATCTGATTGTATATAATAGAACACAAAAGGGGATAGATTTTATGGAAAATGAATATGAACACTGCAGCAGAGAGGAACTTCTGCAAATCATTGAAAAACAGAATGTGCGTATCGATGTCCTTACTCAGATGGTGAAGCGGCAGACGGACATTTTACAAAAATGGAGCGACAATATTATTGAGCTGTTGGGATCCATAGTAGAGTATCGCGATCTGGAAAGCGGAGAGCATATTGCCCGCGTGAAAACCTACACCAGGATCATTGGAAAAGAAGTGAAAGACAGATATCCGGAATATGGCTTGACCGATCAGGATCTGCATATCATTGTTGCTACCAGCCCGCTTCATGACATTGGAAAAATTGCAATCCCGGATGATATTATACTAAAGCCCGGAAAACTGACAGAGGAAGAATTTGATTATATGAAATCCCATACCATCAGCGGATCGGAAATCTTAGAGATGGTAAAAGATGCCTGGCCGGAAGAGTATCAAAGATATGCCATGGAAATCTCGCATTTTCACCATGAAAGGTTTGACGGAAACGGCTATCCGGAAGGCTTTGAGGGAGAACAGATCCCGATCTCCGCACAGATCGTGTCTCTGGCGGATGTCTACGATGCGTTGGTTCATGAGAGAGTGTATAAGGATGCCATTCCAAGAGACCGGGCATATCGCATGATCCTTCATGGAGAATGCGGAACCTTTAACCCGAAAATAATCAAGTGTTTCGAAGCCTGTCGGGAAGAAATGGAAAAATACTAAAAGGGTCATCGGAGTTCGCAATGAGCAAACAATTCCTTTGCAGCCGCTTCATATTCTGAGAGGCGGTTGCTTTTTTTAATCTTTTTTACAAACGGTCTGGAGTCCGTGAAGCTGTCACCGAGATAGACCCAGATTTCTTTCATCTTGTAGAGGACATTCCGGTCGCTGCCCTGCATCAGGTCGATGTAATCGTGCATAAGATCATGGAGAAAATCGGCGTATACGGATTTTTCCAATAAAGGCTCATCGGTCAGTCGGCGGATCAGATTGAAATCGGAGATCAGCCCGCGACCGACCATGATCCGATCGCACAACGGATCGATGGCACGTACCCGGTCCATGCTTTCTTTTGAAGTGATGTCGCCGTTGTAGCACAGGAACGGATGCGTATCACCCGGGTCTGCCCGGTGGAAGCTGCCGGCTTCCAAAGCATTTCTGGCCGGAAGTATCATTTCCGGTCTGGCAGGAAGCTTGTACAGATCGCTGCGCAGTCTGGTATGTACGATCAGTTCGTCCAACGGATATTTCTCATAAAGCCGTAATAAAGACGCCCATTCTTCTTCATCTTCAAAACCGATCCTCGTCTTGATCGAAATCTTCAGCGGACATTTTTCAAACACTTCATCGAGAAATTGCTCCAGCTGCAGCGGAACATTTAAAAATCCGCTGCCGCGGTGCTTGGATACAACAGTTCCGGACGGACAGCCAAGGTTGAAATTCACGGTCGTATAACCGTATTCCTGCAGTGCTTTACTGATTTCCAGAAATTCGTCTGTACGGTTCGTGAGAATCTGGGGAATGACCGTCATGCCTTCGTTGTGCTCCGGCAGCACTTCATTTTTTTGCTGTGTGCTCAGATGCAGACTGGATAAAAAAGGCGTGTAGCAGCGATGGATTCCGCCAAAATATTTATGAAAGTTTTTTCGGAAAACGAAGGTCGTGATGCCTTCCATAGGTGCAAGATCGATCAACATGGGTTAGCTGTCCTTTTCTGTCTGTTTGGATAAATCTTTTGTCCGGATCTGGTTGCGGCCGTTTTCTTTGCAGTCGTACAGCAGTTCATCCGCTGCCTTTAACATGGCATCCTCACAGGCTTCGGTATCCGCATTCACGAGTCCGAAGCTCATGGTCACTTTGATGCACTGATCCTGATATCGAATCTCTAATGCCCGGATGGCATCCAGGGTTTCTTCCAATATTCTGGTGGCAGAGGCGAGATCTCCGTCTGCAAAGATCAGCAGAAATTCCTCGCCGCCCCAGCGGGCAACAAAGCCGCGTTTGCCCATGATGTGTGTTTTCAAGGTTTTGGCTACGCGACGCAGCACCTCATCTCCTGCGTCATGACCGTAGGTATCATTGACTTTTTTGAAAAAGTCGATATCGCAGATGCCGACACAGTAACTGCTGCCGTATTGTCTGGCACGTTCACAGATTCCCTTGAGCTTCTGATCGCCGCTTCTTCGGTTGTTGAGCTTTGTGAGCGCATCAAATTCCACCAGCTGTCGCAGAGATTGCTGCATCGTTTTTCCGCTTTCGGCGAGATCGCCGAGCTCGTCCTTATGCTGAAACGCAGAGTAAGGCAGCTCCTGATCGAAACGTCCACTTGCCAGAGCGCGCATAAATCGCTGGATCACTGTCAGACGACGGATCAGATGATTGGAATATTCAATACTGATAAATCCAATGATAAAGGTGGCGAGAATGCACAACAGTACGATCGGCATGACGGCTGCTTTGGCGCGCTGGTCGACGACGGATGACAGGCGGTAGATGCCAAACATACCAAACACTTCAAAATCGGAATTCATGATCGGGATATAGCTGGCAAAATATTTTTGATCGTTTAGAAGGACATCATCATAGAAGCTTTCCATATGAAATTTCTGCACATCTTCTACAATGATCGGCGTGGCATGTGTCAGAGTGGCACGATTGCCGTCGCTGTCTGTCATCGTGGTTGCGACACACAGATCCTTGCAAAAGATGCTGACCTCCACACCGTAGGAATTGTGAATGCAATCCAAAAGCCGGTTGGCATTGGTGATGTCTACATTGCCCTTGTAGAGGCTGTACGATTCGTTATCGTCCACGCGCAGGGAAAAATCTCCGGGATAGAGTGAATCATACAATTCCTTTACCATGTGGCATTGACTGTTCAGCTCTTCTTCCATCTGTTTGTGCATGGTGTTGGAAAATGTCGCGACGCTGACGCATCCGACTAAAATAGCGAGACAAAGCAGGGGCAGGACGGAGAGCAGAAGCATTTTTCCGTGGAAACTGCCACGCAGTGTAATTTTTGGAGATTTCTTTTTCATTTGCTTTTTCCTTTCAAGATGAAAACTTGATATATTCCCCGAAAAGAAGTATAATACCCTATGATTTTATCAAATAACGTTTTAAAACAAAGGAGATTTGCGATGCAAACAATCAATACACCAAAGGCACCTGCGGCCATTGGACCATATTCGCAGGGAAAAGTGGTTGGTAATCTGGTATTCTTTTCCGGACAGATTGCCTTAAACCCGGCTACCGGAGAAGTCGACGGCACGACCATCGAGGAACAGACCGTGACGATCTGCAATAATATCGGTGAATTGTTAAAGGAAGCCGGATTGGATTTCGATGCGGTTGTAAAAACGACCTGTTTTTTGGCAGATATGAATGATTTTGGCGCATTCAATGCCATTTACGGTGAGTATTTTACCAGCAAGCCGGCACGCTCGTGTGTGGCAGTTGCCGCACTGCCGAAAAATGTGTTGGCTGAGGTAGAGGTGATTGCGGAGCTTTCTTAAGGTAATGAGAGACCCACGCAGTGGAAGTCTTCTCTGACTGAGTTCAAGTACGCCTTGGCGTACTTGCTGCGAGGTGCGCGTCATGCTCTGCATGACATTCTTCTTCTGCGCACCTCTGCAATCCGCCGGAGGCTTTATCTTGGAAGGAGATTGGACTCCCACCAAGACGAATTTGCTTTAC
>JALEJB010000197.1 GCA_022768825.1 Lachnospiraceae bacterium | reverse complement strand
AAGCCTTTTGTCAAGGCAAAATTGGAAGAAATGGGTTATGAAGTAACAGAGATGGGCAAGGCCGGTCTGGTCACCACCATCGGCGGCAGCAAGCCCGGCAAGACGATTCTCCTTCGCGCCGACATGGATGCGGTTCCGATTCAGGAAGAAGCGGATGTGGATTTCAAAAGTACCAATGACGGTGTCATGCATGCCTGCGGACACGATATGCATACCGCCATGCTGCTGGGTGCTGCCCGGTTATTAAAAGACCACGCAGACGAGATCAACGGTACGGTCAAGCTGGAATTTCAGCCCGCCGAAGAGATTTTTCAAGGTTCTTTAGATATGATCCAAAATGGATTGCTGGAGCATCCGAAAGTAGATGCGGCTTATATGATGCACGTGGTTGCCGGTGTGCCGATGCCTTCCGGTATGCTCATGATTCCGGGCGGCGGTATCTCCATGACTTCGTGTGAGCAGTACCATATCACCGTAACCGGAAAAAGCGGACACGGTTCCATGCCGGATGCCGCAGTTGATGCGATCACTGCTGCCGCTCAGATTCATCTGGCTCTGCAGGAGATCAACAGCCGTGAGATCGCTCCGGGTGAGTATGCCGTCTTTACCACCTGTAAATTTCAGGCAGGAAGCACGTCCAATGTTTTTCCTGAGACAGCCGAGATGTGGGGCACGATCCGCACCTTAGATCCGGACGGAAAGGTTGGCGACCAGATCAAAACACGTATGACGGAGATCACAAAGGGCATCGCACTCGCCATGCGCTGCGAGGCAGATGTGGCATTTGCTGATTTTTGTCCGTCCATGGTCATCGATGCGGATTTATCCAAAGCTACGAACTCGATCATGAAAGAGCTTCTCGGTCAGGCAGTGATCGACATGTCACAGGTCAACGGTGGAAAAGCCGGCGGCGGCAGCGAGGATTTCGCTTTTGTCAGTCATCATGTGCCGACGATCGGTCTATATATCACAGCCGGAAATACCAATGAGGGATATCTGTACGGTCAGCACAATGCCAAGGTGCGATTCGATGACAGCATCCTGTACAAAGGAAGCGCCGCCTATGCTTATATGGCACTCCGCTGGTTAGAAGAAAATGCATAAATGACAGTAAAATAAAATATAAAAGAAGAGTCAGTCGACCATGAGATCCTGCGGGATTTCCTGTGTCGATTGACTCTTTTTGATTACTTTTTGATTATTTTTTCATCCTTATTTTCGAATATCTGCGATCACTGCGTCAGGGATTTCAAATTCGACGCAACCCATATATCCCGGTGCGACTTCATACTCATCAAAGGCGATGACAATATGATTCTGCGCATTGATATAGAAGGAGGTATCATCCGTAATGGATTTAAAATTCATTTCCTCGATATCCTCGTCTACCCAATAACACATCATATCATCTTCCTTCATCTGCTGGCGCATTTGCTCTTTGATATTTTCACTGATCGGTGTGATATAGTCCGCGCCATCTTTGAAAAGATTCTTCAGCTCCAGACGCTCTCCGGTATTCAGATCGATCGTATAGTAATAATCCCACTCTGCGCCGCTGCCTGATGCCTGAAAGCAGATGAGCTTTAATGTAAAGTAATCCTGTGTGGTATTGATGACTTCATGTTTGATCATGACATCCTGATACCCTTCTTCATCTTTTTTATTTTCTTCAAACTCTGTCACGATCTGATCCGAGATCTTCTGAATCTCTGCGTTGATCTCCTCTGTGGTTTTCTTGATATTTTCCTGAACCTGCGCATCTCCTGTATGATCTGTGTCAGATGAAAGCGCATCATCGGCAACCAATTCCGGCACCTGAATGTCCGCTTTGTGCCGCTCGCTCTCATACTGATAATCGCGGAAGGTGACTACCTCCACCAGCTTGCCCAGCACCGGTATCCGTCCCATCGCATAAGCAACATCACCGGATAAATTCGGCAGCAAAATAAATGCTGCTACTGCTGCTGCCGCCGCATTGATCCGTCTCAACATACGCTTTTTCTTCTGCACGCGTTTGTCCTGCCGTGCCTTCTCCATACGGCTTTTCATACGGTCCATCTGTTCAGTTGTCATTTCTACCTGACCATATTTTTCTTTCATCATCTCGATTGTCTCCTGACTTTGTTTTCTCTCTGCCATAACTATCCCATCCTTTCTGAATCTACTCTGCAAAAATATCTGTCTCTGCCAGTTCCAGTTTTAATTTTTTCAGTGCCCGATAAAGCCGGCTCTTGATCGTGTTCACATTTTCCTGTAATACTTCCGCAATGTCTGAAAACTTCATATCCTCAAAATAACGAAGCTCGATCACCGCCTTGTCCTCTTTGTCCAACAGTTCCAGTGCCCGCCACAGATCCAGATTTTCGTAACTGTCCTCTTTGCCCTGCTCGACATAAGCATCGTCGATCGATACGGTTGGCTTCTGTGCCAGAACACGGTAGATCTCGTTTAACACGATTCGGTAAACCCATGTCGATGCGTAGGCTTCCTGCTTTAGCTTATCACTGTTTAAAATCGCCTTATAAGCTGCATTTTGCACAATGTCTTCCGCATCCGCTTCCTTGTGCACGTAGCTATATGCCAATCGGTAATAGCGATTGTAGTTTTCCAGCAGAACCTGCTCTACCTTTTGCTCCTTCGCATTTTTTCTCTGAAAAAACATTGCTTCTTGCTCCTCCTTTGTGTTTTTCTAATGATTAGACACTTACTGACTCAAAAAAGTTGCAGATTTCAAAAAAATTTTGACTCCCAAATATTACAATGAGAGAAGCCTTTTTCTATCGACCTCCCTCATTCCCTTTCACTCCGCGAACTCTTGTCGATACTACCGCCCCAAGCGGCAGCATCCGAATGTCCACACGGTTATCTTTTTTCCTTGTGATCAGTGTTCCTCCGCGCTGAATATAACTTTTCTTCATGCCATTGTAACCGAGATAATCGATGGACATTCCATAGGTCATCTGGATTCCCTTGTAGATCAGTGACAGTGTATTGAAGTGATCGTGGCCGCAAAACATCCACTTGATCACACCATTTTCAACCGCCCGGTCAAAAAATGTGCTCTCATATTTTGAAATGCCAAAATACTCATGTTTCTCGGCAATACTGCCATGTTGGTAGATCACGCTGTGATCGCCAAGCTTCATCTTCTCATAGGCCTCCTTGAATTCCCGTAGTGGCATATGAAAAAAAGCCATCGCTTTCATAGCCGGATTTTCCTGTTTGAGAGCATCCATGCGAGACATGCACCACTCCACCTGGTCCTCCCGGATGCGGTCAAAACCGCTAAAAAACCAGCCATTTTCTCCATACATATTGGAGTCCAACAGCACCAGCGACAGCGGCACATGTCCACCTTCATCTACCAATTCGATCAGGAAATTTCCCACACCGGTCAGATCTTTTCTGCCCTCTGTGAAGATACAATACTTTCCCTGCCGATAAATCTCTGCTAATTGTGCCTTATTATAGGTGGAGCCGAGCTCACAGTCATGGTTTCCGAAAACAAGTGTATACGGAATCCGAAATCCATCCAGAAACGCCATCAGCTTCTTCGCCTGTTTTCCGTTATTCTGCGTTCCCGACTTTGGAAAAAAAGGAAAGATTGAATCACCGGTGAGCACGATCAGATCCGGTCTGGATTTTTCGATCAGCTTTCTCACAGCATGCAGCGCAAGCTTGTCCCGTCCTCCAGATAAAAAACCAAATCCCAGATGCAGATCTGTCAGCTGCAGAATTCTGAAATCCTTGTCTTTGGATATTTTTAGTTGAAATGTTTCATCGTCAATCTGTCTAAATCTATCTGAACAATACATCGTAATCTCCTATTTCCACTTACACTAATCATAATTGCCAATCCGAACACAATCAATACCTTTTTCTATTTGCCAAAAATACTGCCTACCGCAGTGATGGAATTTGCCAGATCCTCCCTGTAATCCGGATCCCTTGGGTCAAAACTATTGATCACACAGCCAAAGCTCCCCGCAGATCCGGTGGAATGAATAAACTTTTCTTCTCCTAAGTAAATTGCCACGTGACCGGGGAAAAAGAACAAGTCACCTTTTTTTGCCAGTTCTCTTGGAATTTCATGTATCGGATATCCATCCCGAATGACAGCATCCCTGTAAATCAAAACCCCATTTATGAGATAACTCATAAATGCAAGACCGGAGCAATCGATTCCCTCCGGTGTTTTTCCACCCCAGCGATACGGAGTACCGAGATATCCTTTCGCTGTCTCAATCACATGTTCCCGGAACTTTTCTTCATTCTTCGGCTCCCAGAGATCAACCGGAAGCATCGAGGCATCTGTGAATGGTGTTCCCTCAATCAAAAATTGATCTGTGTCCATCCGTTTTCGAATACTCACCTTCGGCACAAACCCTGGTCTGCCGCATGCGTCTTTTACGAAGCAATAGCCGTTTTCTTCATCATCCCCCAACAATTGCACAAAGCTGCCGCGTGCCAGAGTAGACATTACAATTCCGCGAACAGAAGGGATCGTCATCACATCGGCAAACCGGGAAATGATCACGCAGATAGTTTCCTCATTGCCTACGCGCTCCGGATGATTCGAAAGATCCACCGCCCGGATTGACAGCCAGCCCTCATATCCATAGTGTGTCCTGACCCGCAGATAATCTTTGCGAACATCCAGAATTCCTACCATCCAGCCCTGTAATACCTGATCTGCAATATTGCTTTTCTCCATGTTCGCTGCGATACTTGGGTGTTTTTCATACAAAAAAGCCTGTGGAACGATTATGTTTGCAGTCCTCATTTTCTACCTTTCCTTTTTTCGATCTCTGCCATCCTACACTTTCCTTTGTACGATTCAAGTACGCCTTGGCGTACTTGCTGCGAGGTGCGCGTCATGCTTTGCATGACATTCTTCTTCTGCGCACCTCTGCAATCCGCCGGAGGCTTTATCTTGGAAGGAGATTGGACTCCCTCCAAGATGAATTTGTTTTACTCGCCACCTATAGAGGTTGGAGTCTTATCTCCTTTCAAGATAAAGAATTGCGAAACTCATCAATTA
>JALEJB010000185.1 GCA_022768825.1 Lachnospiraceae bacterium | reverse complement strand
ATTCAATGCCGCTTCCACAAATCCGCGGAACAGCGGATGCGGTTTGTTCGGTCTTGATTTCAATTCCGGGTGTGCCTGGGTGGCAACAAACCACGGATGGTTTGGATTTTCGATCATCTCTACGATGCGGTCATCCGGTGAGAGTCCTGAAAGCAGCAGACCGTTTTTGGTCAGAATCTCGCGGTAATCATTGTTGACCTCGTAGCGATGACGATGCCGTTCGTTGATCTGCTCTTTGCCGTACAACTGATAAGCTTTGGAATTAGGATCGAGGACACAAGGGTAAGAACCAAGTCTTAAGGTTCCGCCGATATCGCCGTCTTTTTCCTGATCCGGCATCAGCGCGATAACCGGATGATTGGTCTGCGGGTCCAATTCGATGCTGTGCGCATTGTGGAGCTTGCATACATTTCTCGCAAATTCAATGATGGAAACCTGCATGCCGAGACACAAGCCTAGATACGGAACCAGGTGCTCTCTCGCATACTGACAGGCGATGATCATGCCCTCCACACCGCGTGTTCCAAATCCGCCCGGAACCAGGATGCCTTGTACATCGCCAAGCTGTTCGTCCACATTTTCCGGTGTGATCGTCTCGGAATCTATCCATTTGATGTTGACCGTTGAACGGCTTGCGATTCCGCCGTGTTTGAGTGCTTCTACTACTGAGATATAGGCATCATGCAGCTGGGTATACTTTCCTACCAACGCAATTGTCACATCCTTGTTCGGATGGCGGAGCGCATCCACCATATCGATCCAGTCCGTCAGGTCCGGCTTGGGACAATCCAAGCTAAGACATTCACAGGCAACCTTTGCCAGATTTTCTTTTTCCATTGCAAGGGGAGCTTCATATAAATATTCCACATCCAGATTTTGCAGTACATGAGAATTCGGAACATTACAAAACAGCGCGATCTTATCCTTGATGCTCTGGTCTAACTCATGTTCACTTCGGCATACGATGATATCCGGCTGGATTCCCATTCCCTGTAATTCCTTGACACTGGCCTGTGTCGGCTTCGTCTTTAATTCACCGGAGGCTTTGATATATGGGATGAGAGTCACATGAATCAGAATCGCGTTTTCATGACCGACATCATGCTGGAACTGACGGATCGCCTCCAAAAAAGGCTGACTTTCGATATCTCCTACCGTTCCACCGACCTCGATGATCGCAATGTGTGTATCGTGGGAAGAGTAATTGCGGTAAAAGCGGGATTTGATCTCGTTGGTAATATGTGGGATGACCTGCACGGTACCGCCGCCGTAATCGCCGCGACGCTCCTTGTGTAAAACTGACCAGTAAATTTTACCGGTTGTAACATTTGAATTTTTGGTTAAACTTTCATCAATAAAACGTTCGTAATGACCAAGATCAAGATCCGTCTCGGCACCGTCGTCTGTGACGAATACTTCTCCGTGCTGAATCGGGTTCATGGTTCCCGGATCGATGTTGATATACGGATCAAATTTCTGCATGGTCACCTTGTAACCGCGGGCTTTGAGAAGTCTTCCAAGTGATGCGGCGGTGATCCCTTTTCCCAGACCCGATACGACACCTCCTGTAACGAATACGTATTTGACAGGCATGTTTCTACCTCCTTAGTGAATTAAAAAAATATTTTTTGATTATAATACTTGCTTTCATTAAAATCCATAAATATAAGAAAAAACCTAATTTTATTAAGTTGCTTTCGCTGTTTTCGACAAAAAAGACAAAGAAAGTTCACGAACAACGTATTGAATTTCTCTACTATTGCACGTATAATGAGGAATGATATTGGCAGAGAAAGCCAAATATAAATGAGGTTTGTAATAACAAAACCAAAATGGAGGACCTATGGATAATAATACCCAGGGAAACGGTAATAATTCCGGCAATAATCAGAATAATAATCAAGGAAAAAATAATCACAATGGCCAGATGGTCATGATGTTTATTTTGATCACACTGGTTGCGCTTTTGTTTATGAGCCTGATCAGCCGCTGGCAGACACAGATGACGACTAAGGAGATTACTTACACCAAGTTTATGGAGATGGTGGAAGCCGGCGAAATTGAAAGTGTCAAGCTGACTTCCGAAGAGATTGATATCACTCCGAAAAAGAAGGAACAGGATCTGATCATGGTGACCTATTATACGGGTTACGTCGGAGATGATGAGCTGATTTCCATATTAAAAGAGCACGATGTAGAGATCAGTGGTGAGATCCCGGATAATACAGCGGGCTGGATCTATAATATCGTAAGCTTCCTGTTGCCGCTTGTTTTGTTGTGGATCATCATGGGATTTTTGATGCGTCGCATGGGCGGCGGAGCGATGGGCGTTGGCAAGAGCAATGCCAAAGTCTATGTGGAGAAAAAAACCGGTGTCACCTTCAAGGATGTAGCCGGACAGGATGAGGCAAAAGAGTCGCTGCAGGAGGTTGTGGACTTTTTGCACAATCCGAGAAAATACACGCAGATCGGAGCAAAGCTTCCGAAGGGAGCACTTCTCGTAGGACCGCCCGGAACAGGAAAGACATTGCTTGCAAAAGCGGTAGCAGGAGAAGCTGGTGTACCGTTCTTTTCGCTTGCGGGATCTGATTTTGTAGAGATGTTTGTCGGTGTCGGCGCATCCCGTGTCCGGGATCTGTTCAAAGAGGCACAAAAGCAGGCACCCTGTATTATCTTTATTGACGAGATTGATGCCATCGGAAAAAGCAGGGATTCCCGTTACGGTGGCGGCAATGATGAGCGCGAGCAGACGCTGAATCAGCTGCTGGCGGAGATGGACGGATTTGATACGTCCAAGGGACTGTTGATCCTTGCTGCAACCAACCGGCCGGAAGTGTTGGACAAGGCACTGCTTCGCCCGGGACGTTTTGACCGTCGGATCATCGTTGATAAGCCGGATATGAAAGGCCGTCTGGAGACATTGAAGGTACATTCAAAAGATGTGCGGATGGATGAGACGGTAGATCTGGATGCATTGGCATTGGCATCCGCCGGTCTGGTTGGATCGGATCTGGCGAATATGATCAATGAAGCTGCGATTATTGCAGTAAAAAATAAGAGACAGTTTGTCAATCAGAACGATTTATTCGAGGCATTTGAGCTGGTTGCTGTCGGTGGTAAAGAGAAAAAAGACCGCGCGATGAGCGAGCAGGAGCGTCGGATCGTATCTTATCACGAGGTCGGTCATGCCATGGTGACTGCGCTGCAAAAGCACACGGAGCCGGTACAAAAGATCACCATTGTTCCGAGAACGATGGGTGCTCTGGGATACACTCTGCAGACGCCGGAAGAAGAGAAATTTTTACAGACCAAGGATGAGCTGCTTGCCAAGATCCGGACCTATATGGCAGGTCGTGCAGCAGAAGAATTGGTATTTGATTCGATCACAAGCGGCGCGGCAAATGACATTGAGATGGCGACAAGGATTGCGAGAGCCATGGTCACCCAGTACGGTATGTCGGAAGAATTCGGTATGATGAGTCTGGAGTCTGTGGAGAACCGCTACTTAGACGGACGTCCGGTATTAAACTGCGGTGAGGAGACGGCAGCAAAGATCGACAATGTGGTTCAGAAGATCATCAAAGATGCTTATGCGGAAGCGATGAAGCTTTTGGAAGAAAATCGCGAGATCTTAGACCGTATCTCAAATTATCTGTATGAGCATGAGACGATCACCGGAAAAGAATTCATGAAGATGTTCTGTGAGATGAAGGGTCTGCCGCTTCCGGATGAAAAAAAGGAAGAGGGAAAGACCAAGGCTGCCGGTGCGGCAGAGAAAACAGAAACAGTGGAGGTTGTGCAGATCAAGGAAGATTCGGCTGAGAAGCCGGCTCTTGAGCATGTGCCGCAGGATCGTACAGCGGAACAGGCGCAAACAAGCCAGATAGAGAAAACGGTAGTGCAGGCGGAGCCGACGATGCAGGAAAAACCAGCAGAACAGGCAGAAGCGGAAACACAGGAAAAATCTGCGGTGCAGGAAGAATTGCATGCGCAGGACACACCGGCGAAAGTTTCTGATGAAGCAACAGAAGCTTCGAAGACACAACCGGCAGAGGCGGCTGCAACGGAGCCGAAACAGTCGGAGACGATCAACGATGAGGAGGCGCGTCTGGATGCGCTCACCAGACTGCTGAATCTGGCAGAGAGTAAATCAGACCATTCAAAAAATAAGGAAGACTGATAGCCAATGACCTTTGATTTTGAAGAAGAGTTAAAAAAGCTTCCGGATAAACCGGGATGTTATATCATGCATGATGAAAAGGATGCGATCATCTATATCGGAAAAGCACTCAGTTTGCGCCACCGTGTGAGACAGTATTTTCAGGCGAGTCATCATGAGGGCATCAAAAAGGACCGCATGGTGCAGCAGATCGCCCGTTTTGAGTATATCATTACCGATTCTGAACTGGAAGCATTGGTGCTCGAATGTAACCTGATCAAGGAACATCGACCGAAATATAATACCATGCTTACGGATGATAAGACGTATCCATATATCAAAGTGACGCTGGGGGAGAAATTCCCCAGGGTCCTTTTTTCGCGTCAGATGAAAAAAGACAGATCTGTTTATTTCGGCCCATATACCAGTGCCGGGGCAGTGAAGGACACGATCGATCTGATCCACAAGCTGTATCAGATCCGCACCTGCAATCGGAATCTTCCGAGGGATATCGGAAAGGAACGTGCTTGTCTGAATTATCACATCCACCAGTGTCAGGCACCGTGTCAGGGTTCTGTGAGCGAAGAGGAGTATCGAGGGCAGATTGACGGCGCGCTGGGCTTTCTCAACGGGCGTTATCAGCCGGTGCTGGAGATGCTGCAGACGAAGATGGAGGCCGCTTCGCAGGCGATGGATTTTGAGAAAGCGATCGAGTACCGGGATCTGTTAGCTTCTGTGAAACAGATTGCCCAGCGGCAGAAGATCACGCATGCAGATGGCGAAGACCGCGATATACTGGCACTTGCCAGAGACGAGCGGGATGCTGTCGTACAGATCTTTTTCGTGCGGGAAGGGCGCATGATCGGGCGGGATCATTTTTATCTGCATATTGTGAATGAGGATACCATCGAGCAGCTTCTGTCCTCATTTATCAAACAGTTTTATGCGGGTACTCCTTATATTCCCAGAGAATTGATGCTGCAGACGGATGTGGAGGATCGGGAGATCATTGAACAATGGCTGACCAACAAAAAGGGACAGCGCGTGTATCTGCGGGTTCCGAAAAAGGGCATGAAGGAAAAACTGGTGGAGCTTGCCGAAAAAAATGCCCGCATGGTGCTGGAGCAGGACAGAGAACGCATCAAGCGCGAGGAAGGGCGAACCATCGGGGCGGTCAAGGAACTGGCAGATCTCATCGGTCTTCCGAGAGATCAGATCCACCGACTGGAGGCTTATGATATCTCCAATACAAACGGCTTTGAATCGGTGGGTTCGATGGTCGTATATGAGAGAGGAAAACCAAGCCGCAGCGATTATCGCAAGTTTAAACTCCGGACAGTGACCGGACCGGATGATTATGCATCCATGCGGGAAGTGCTGACCAGACGTTTTGCTCATGGACTTCAGGAGAAACAGGAGCGGGAAGAAAAACAGCTGGATCAGGATTACGGCAGCTTTACCAAGTTCCCGGATCTGATCCTGATGGACGGAGGACGAGGACAGGTCAATATCGCTTTGCAGGTTTTGGATGAACTGCGTATTGATATTCCGGTGTGCGGCATGGTAAAAGACGATAATCATCGCACCAGAGGGTTGTATTATCAGAATAGAGAGGTGCCGATTGGCAGAGACAGCGAAGCCTTTCGGCTGATCACAAGAATACAGGATGAGGCGCATCGTTTTGCCATCGAGTATCACCGCTCGCTTCGCAGCAAAGAACAGGTGCACTCCGTTCTGGACGACATAACGGGTATCGGACCGGCTAGAAGAAAAGCACTGATGCGGTATTTTCAGTCGCTTGAGGCGATCCGGCAGGCAAGTGTCGAGGAGCTTGCCGCGGTAGATGCGATGAATGAGGCAAGTGCGCAGTCGGTTTATGATTTTTTTCACGATCAGGAAAGTCATTCCGGGTAAATAGACATTGATTTTCGATGCGCGCTGACGTAAAGTGAAAGTAGTAAAAATAAGGGGAGAAGGATATGACACAAAAAGAGGTTTCAGTTGCAAAGATTGCAAAAACAATGAATTTAAAAAATTTTACAGAAGGGGTTTCGCTGAAAAAACGCCATGTGAGCGTGACAGAGGTCAATCGTCCGGCTCTTCAGCTAAACGGATATTTTGAGCATTTTGCCGCAGGACGTGTACAGATCATCGGAATGGTAGAGTTTGCGTATCTGCAGCAGATGACGACAGAGCGCAAGATCGCGGCATATAAAAAGCTGCTCAGCTTCGACATTCCATGCGTGATCTTCTGCCGCGGATTTCAGCCGGATGATGACTTTTTGGAGATTGCCATCCGCCATGAGATCCCGGTGCTTGGTACCGAATGGGCAACCGCAGATTTTACGGCTGCCGTGATCCGTACGCTGAATGAAGAACTGGCACCATGTATCACAATCCATGGGGTGCTTGTGGATGTCTATGGTGAGGGAATTTTGATCATGGGCGAGAGCGGAATCGGAAAAAGTGAGGCGGCACTGGAGCTGATCCGACGGGGGCATCGTCTCGTAACCGATGATGCCGTAGAGATCAAACGAATCGACGACAATACACTGGTTGGCACGTCGCCGGATATCACGAGACACTTTATTGAGCTTCGCGGTATCGGGATCATCGATGTCAAATCGCTGTACGGCGTGGAGTGCGTCAAAGACAAGCAGAACATTGATCTTGTGATCAAGCTGGAGGATTGGCATAAGGATAAAGAATATGACCGTCTGGGTATGGAGGAAGAGTATACTGAATTTTTGGGCAATAAGGTCGTTTGCCACTCGCTTCCGATCCGCCCGGGACGAAATCTGGCCGTCATCTGTGAGACCGCAGCGGTCAATCACAGACAAAAGAAGATGGGCTACAATGCAGCTCAGGAATTGTATCGCCGTGTACAGGAAAATCTGACCAAAGCACAGAGCGATGATGAGGACGACGATGTATAGAAAGAGAGGAATCAAATCATGGAACGAAAAAATGCATGGGATAACTATCCCGGAGACAAGAAGAAAAAAGTATTTGATTTTGCAGAAGATTATCGCAGATTTATCTCCGAAAACAAGACAGAGAGAGAATGCGTAAAGAGCTTTGTTGCACTTGCCAAGGAGGCGGGTTTTGTCAGCCTGAAAAAAGCGATCAAAAAAGATCAGAAACTAAAACCGGGTGACAAGGTCTATTACAATCACATGGGCAAATCGCTGGCGCTGTTTGTGATCGGTGAAGACGCCATGGAGAATGGAATGAATATTCTCGGTGCGCACATTGATTCGCCGCGCCTGGATCTGAAACAGAATCCTCTTTACGAGGATACCGATATGGTACTTTTGGATACCCATTATTACGGCGGCGTGAAAAAATATCAGTGGGTGACTCTGCCTCTGGCTCTGCACGGAGTCGTGGCGAAAAAGGATGGCACAATCATTGAGATCAACATCGGAGACAAGCCGGGGGATCCGGTTTTCGGAATCAGTGATCTGCTCATTCACCTGGCGGGAGAACAGATGGAAAAGAAGGCTGCCAAAGTGATCGAGGGCGAGAATCTGGATGTCCTGATCGGAAGCCTGCCTGCAAAAAAAGAGGATGAAAAAGCATCCAAGGAACGGGTAAAGAAAGCGATTCTGGACATCTTAGAAAAAGAATATGATTTTGAAGAAGAGGATTTTCTGTCCGCAGAGATCGAAGTCGTGCCGGCAGGAGAGGCGAGAGATTACGGACTGGACCGCAGCATGATCATGGGATACGGTCATGATGACAGAGTCTGTGCGTATCCGTCCTTCCGGGCGATCTTAAACATGAAAAAAGTAAAGCGTACCAGTGTCTGTCTGTTGGTGGACAAAGAGGAGATTGGCAGTGTCGGTGCCACTGGTATGCAGTCGCGTTTCTTTGAAAATACCGTTGCGGAAGTGATGGCACTCACCGGAGACTATTCGGAGCTGGCACTTCGACGCTGTCTGCAGCGTTCCAAGATGCTTTCTTCCGATGTCAGTGCCGCATTCGATCCGAATTATGCATCGGTGTCTGAAAAGAAAAATGCAGCCTACTTTGGTCGGGGCCTGGTCATCAACAAATATACCGGTTCCAGAGGAAAGTCAGGATCGAATGATGCCAATGCAGAATATCTGGCAGACCTTCGTCATATCTTTGACAAAAATGAAGTGGCGTTCCAGACTTCGGAACTGGGAAAGGTGGATCAGGGCGGCGGAGGCACCATCGCATATATACTGGCGAACTATGGGATGGAAGTCATCGACAGCGGTGTTGCCGTGCTGAACATGCATGCGCCGTGGGAGATCATCAGCAAGGTAGATCTCTACGAAGCACTTCGCGGTTATGAAGTATTTTTAAAAGAAGCATAGCTTGTGTCAGCCTCTCCCCTAAAAGCTTGTTTAAAGCAAAATTTTCATGGGCTGACATTTCAGGAAGAGGAGTTATTTTGGATCAGAAGGATTTATTTCGAACAAAAATAAAGCAAATTTTGACTGCGGAGCAGATTTGCGAGGCAGAACCGATGAGGAAGCACACCACCTTTCGCGTAGGCGGGGAAGCAGATTTTTTTGTCATGCCGACGATTGCACAGATCCCGGAGGTTGTCTCACTTGTAAAGGAATGTGAGCTTGCCTTGACGGTGATCGGAAACGGAAGCAATCTGCTGGTCGGCGACCGGGGCATCCGCGGTGTCGTGTTGGAACTGGGAAATCACGCGAATGCGCTATCGATTGATCCGCAAAACGCAGTCGTGGAAGCAGAAGCGGGAGTCTTGCTGTCGGTGGTGGCAAATCAGGCGGCCAGAGCATGTTTGACAGGGTTGGAATTTGCTGCAGGCATCCCGGGATCTTTGGGCGGCGGGGTCTATATGAACGCCGGAGCCTACGGCGGAGAGCTAAAGGATGTGATAGAAACTGTCACGGTACTGACAAGAGACGGGCAGATTCTGGAACGAGTGAAGG
>JALEJB010000236.1 GCA_022768825.1 Lachnospiraceae bacterium | reverse complement strand
GATGAGAATTATGTGCCGCAGTCACCGGTTGACTTTTTCTTCGTCGATGCGGCGGGCGCAGATGAACTGGCGGCTCATCTGAATCAACAGGAACGTTATGGAATGGTCTATCTGCTGCGTAATCCACTTCGTGAGACGCAGACGAAAGAGGGCATCCACTATGTCAACAAACCGCTGTTCAGCCTGAATTTCTGCCAGATCTTAAACCGCGAGAAATTAAATATCGCGGATGAAGCGAAGGGCTATGACCAGTTTGAGGCAAAGGATGCTAGAATTCTGATCGTGGATGATAATCAGATGAATCTCAAGGTTGCTACAGGACTTTTGGAGCCGCTGAAGATGCACATCGATACTGCGGAAAGCGGAAAGCAGGCATTGGAGATGGTGCAGCGGACAAAGTATCATCTGATCTTTATGGATCATATGATGCCGGGCATGGATGGCGTGGAGACGACCAGAGAGATCCGAAAGCTGGATGATGATTATTACAAGCATGTACCGATCATTGCGTTATCGGCGAATGCGCTGATGGATGCCAGAAAGCGTTTTATAGAAGCGGGCATGGATGATTTTGTGGCAAAGCCGATCGAGATGAAGGAAATCTGCGCGAAGCTGCAAAGATGGCTGCCGCGAGAGCTGATCGTAAAAATCTCGCAGGAGTCGCAGCAGGCCGAAGCGGACCTTCAGGAAGAAAGAAATGAATATGAGACCCTTCGCGCAGCCGGGATCGAGCCGGCACTCGGAATCAAATACTGCGGTTCTGAGAGTCTGTGGAGGGAACTGCTTGGAGACTATTATAAGCTGATCAATATGAAAACCCAGAAGCTGGATCAGTGTCTGGCGGATGGATTGATCCGCGACTATACGATTGAAGTTCATGCGCTGAAAAATACCTCACGCATGATCGGACACAGTGCATTATCCGACTTTTTCCATGAGATGGAGGATCTGGGAAATGCACAGGATGTGGAAACCATACAGGAAAAACATCCCAAACTGATGGAAGCATATCAGGCACTGAAGGAAGTATTGAAACCGTATGGACAGGTGTCAAATGAGAATTTACAGGAAGTGTCGGCAGAGCAGATGATCGAGCTGCTGGAGAGTATCCACTGTTGTGTGGATGAATTTGATATTGACGGTGCCGATGCGGCGATGAAGGAACTGGAAAATTGCAGGATTCCGGACGAACTGGCGGATGATATGGATGATCTCCGTGCCGCGGTAGCGGATATTCAGATGGAAGTTGTGATGGAACTGACGACAAAGATGACAGAAAAATTACAGAGAAAGGTTGGGTAGTTTTTTATGAAAAATTTGTTATTTGTAACCGAGACAAAGGGATACCTGATTCTCAGTTTAAAAGAAAAATTGCAGGG
>JALEJB010000177.1 GCA_022768825.1 Lachnospiraceae bacterium | reverse complement strand
TTCTGCCGGTATATCAATATGCTGCGGACAGTGCTGTCTGCACTTGCCACAACCCACACACAGGCTGGCAAATCCCGGATTTTTCTGCAAAGCGATTGCCTGTACAAATCCGGTTCTCGCTGAAAACTTTTTCTCGATCGCCGTCAGATTATAGTAATAAAAATTGCCCGGAATATCTACCCCCATTGGACATGGCATACAATATCGGCATCCGGTACAACCCACTTTTTCCTTGGCACGGATCGCTTTTCTGACGGCGTCAATGAGTGTCTCATCTTCTTTTGTAAATGTTCCTGCCTGCATCTGTGAGGCAATGCGGATATTTTCCTCAACCATCCCGATAGAATTCATTCCTGACAGGACGCAGGTCACTTCCGGCTGATTCCACAGCCAGCGCAGCCCCCACTCCGCCGGCGAATATCCTCTGCCGCTTTCGCGCATCGCATGTTTCGCTTCATCCGGTAGCATATTTACCAGCTTTCCTCCGCGGAGAGGTTCCATGATGATGACAGGAATTCCTTTTTTTGCCGCAGCCTCCAGTCCCACTCTGCCTGCCTGGGAATGTTCATCCAGATAATTATATTGGATCTGGCAGAAATCCCAGTCATACGCATCCAGAATCTTCAAAAACATATCGGTATTTCCGTGATAAGAAAAACCGATATTGCGGATACTTCCGTCGGCTTTATGCCCGGCGATCCATTCTTCAATCCCAAGTGCTTTCAGATTGTCCCATTCCCGGATATCGGTGATCATATGCATGAGATAATAATCGATATAGTCCGTCTGCAGACGCTCCAGTTCCTGTGCAAAGGTCTTGTCGATCGCTGCTGCCGAACGTATCACATACTGCGGAAGCTTGGTGGCGATATTGATCTTTTCCCGCACGTGATTTTTTGCCAGAATCTTTCCCAGACATTCCTCACTGCCCGGATAAATATAAGCGGTATCAAAGTAATTCACTCCCTGCTCGATGGCAAGCATGACCTCTTTTTCCGCCTTTGCAAAATCGATTGAATTACCCTTTCTGGTAAATCGCATACAACCGTATCCAAGCTGCGAGATCGGTTTCCCGTATCTGTCCTCTCTATATAACATATCCGTCCCCTTTCAGCGCTAATACGCCAAGCAATACTGCACCGGTGAGTCCGGCATTTTCGCCCAGTCCCGGAGTGACAATGTAGTGGTCAATATCCGTCTCGATCTGCGAATGACATACATAGCCGTTCAGGAGTTTTTGCACCCGCTCGCGGATCATCGGAAACAGCTCCTTTCTGTGCATCACGCCGCCCCAGAGAACGATCTTTTGCGGAGAATACATCAAAATATAGTTTGCGATGGCCTGTGCGACGTAATCTGCTTCCATTTCCCATACCAACGGCTGATCCGCCAGTTGGTCTGCTTTTTTGCCCCATCGTTTTGCGATAGCGACTCCGCTGGCAAGACCTTCGACGCAATTCGGATGTCTGCTGCAGCATCCCTCAAAGGTATCGTCTGTACGTTTTTGAATCAGAATATGGCCGCCCTCCGGATGAACCAGTCCATGTACCAGAGCGCCGTTGCAATAGACGCCAACTCCGACACCGGTTCCAATGGTGATATACAGTGCCGTGTCACAGCCCTTCGCTGCGCCCATCGTGACCTCTCCGAGCGCTGCGCCGTTGACATCCGTATCCAACCCGATCGGAACATGTAACGCATCCTCAAATGCACGTACAATATTAAAACCGGACCATTCTTTTTTCGGACTTCTCATAATCGTTCCATAGGTTGGTGATTTTTTATTTAAATCTATGGGACCAAAACAACCAATTCCCAGTGCCTCTATCTTCCATTTTTTGAAATAGTCGATCATATGCGGTATGGTCTCTTCCGGTGTGGTGGTCGGTATCAGAATACGACTTTGCATCACTCCTGCCGTATCCGAAATGCCACACACCATTTTTGTTCCACCGGCTTCCAATCCCCCAATGATTTTTCCCGACATATCTTCATATGCTTGTTTCATTTCACTTCTCCTCTCCCCTCTTAGAACTTGTAAATCTATTGTTCCAATACAGACAAATCAAATAAACTGTCAAAATCAATTTTGGTGATCGGAAAATTCACTAACTTTAATTGATCTTTATTCTCATCCGTTACTGTCTCATACAAATAAGGTTTCGTTGTTACACCCGAACCATCATCATCAAAAACATAGATCTCAACCGTTCTTTTTCTCCAGTCTACTAACCAGACTTCGCCGACACCTGCCGTATTATATGCATTGAGTTTTTCATTCCGATCCGTTACCTCAGTACTGGGTGACAGCACTTCCATGATCATTCTCGGCACTTCATGCAATGTAGTATTTGTTCTCTTTTTAAAACTGCATATGATAAAGGCATCCGGTGTGAATTTTTTGTCACCCACAGAATCCCACTGAAACTGAATTCCCTCACCAAAAACTCTGCAAATTGAATTTTTCAAAGATTGATTCACACTTGTTACAAAATTATTGATTATGATCGAATGCTCGATCATCGCATTACTCAGATCAGTAATTGATTCAGCCATAAACGTTCCCTTCTTTCCTAAACAATTATAGTTTCTATTTTCGTTTAGCGGTTGCTGACCTCTATGAATTTGTTCAGGGTCTCAAGCACCTTGCCGGAATCGATCAGTTCTGCAGCCAGCTTGATTCCGTCTGCCATCGAATCTGCTTTTCCTCCGATATAGAGTGATGCACCTGCATTCATAAGTACCGCATTTCTCTTGTGCCCTTTTGCACCCTTTAAAATGTCCAAAGTGATCTGTGCGTTTTCCTCCGGTGTACCGCCAACCAGATCCTCTTTTGTACAACGCTCAAAGCCGAAATCCTCCGGTTTGATCGTATAAGTCTTGTACCAGCCATCCTTGAACTCGCTGACGGTCGTCGGTGCGCTCATAGAGATCTCATCCAGCTTATCCTGTCCGTATACAACCATTCCCCGGGTAATGCCAAGACTGATCAGTACCTTGGTCAGCGGCTCTACTAGATATTCATCGTACACACCAAGCAGCTGCATCTTTGGTGAACCCGGATTGGTCAATGGTCCGAGAATATTAAACACGGTTCTGAAACCTAATTCTTTTCGGATCGGTCCGACATATTTCATAGAAGTGTGATACTTTTGCGCAAAAAAGAAACACATTCCCACTTCGTTCAACAGCTCTACACATCGCTCAGGACTCTGTTCGATGTTGACACCCAGTGCCTCGAGACAATCTGCGGTTCCGCACTTAGAGGATGCTGCGCGGTTTCCGTGTTTTGCCACCTTCATACCGGACGCTGCTGCAACAAGCGCAGATGTGGTGGATATATTAAAGCTGTGGGCATTGTCACCACCGGTTCCGACAATTTCAAAAACGTCCATTCCGGTCTCCACCTTTGTCGCATGATCCCGCATCGCTGCTGCACAGCCTGCGATCTCATCGGTGGTCTCTGCCTTTGCGCTTTTTGTTGACAGTGCTGCGAGAAATGCTGCGTTCTGTGTCGGTGAAGTCTCACCACTCATGATCTCGTTCATCACTGCATATGCTTCCTCATAGGTCAGATCCTGTTTGTTTACAATTTTTACGATCGCTTCTTTTATCATTGTTTTATTGCCTTTCTATTAAAAATAATATCAAAATAGGGCAAAGCATTTTAACGCTTTACCCTATTATAGCACAATCACTAAAAAGTGCTAGCGTGTTTTATTCTCTTTTTCTTTGCTCCAGAAATCCACCGGCTCATACTCCTGCAGCTGCGCCAAAAAACCAAGTCTGCCAAGCTCCTCCTGAATCAGATCCAATGTGTTCTCATCGTCCGCTGTGATCGTGTGATAATGATAGCCGGAAGTCACATTTTTGAGCAAGGTGCTCTTTCCGCTTTTGATATCCGCCATATAATTTGCAATATCTCTTCTGGAACGGATATTCATCTCTGCCTTGAGCACCCCGTATGCCTTGTGATAGACAAACACGTCTTTCACCTGTCCGCCCAGATCTACAATTGCCTGCAGCTCCGTCTCGACCTCATCATCCTCATGAAACACCTTGAGTATCCGGCTTACTTCCTTTTTTTCGTTTAATACATAACCTCTGTTTGTGGAATAGATATCGATATCTTTTGCCCGAATTAACGCAATGTCCTGAACAATTACCTGTCTGCTCACTTCAAGACTCTTTGAAAGCGCGAGACCCGAAACCGGAGCATCTGCATTTTTCAAAATTCTGATTATTTCTTCACGTCTTTGGTCACCAGTCATCCTGTTCAATCCTTTCCTGCTATTTCATAAAATCATAGTGATCCGATCACTCAACCGGATGAAGATTTTTCAGTGAAATGTCCATGATCGGTGCCGAGTGGGTGAGTGCTCCGCTGGACACAAAATCCACGCCCAGATCGGTAAGTACCGCAATATTTTCCTTTGTCACATTTCCGGATACTTCCACCTGTGCTCTGCCGGCAATGATCTCCATCGCCTGTCTGCATTCTTCGTGACTCATATTATCCAGCATGATGATGTCTGCCCCGGCGTCGACTGCCTCTTTGACCATATCCAGATTCTCCACCTCAATCTCAATTTTACGTACAAACGGCGCATATTCCTTTGCCAGTGTAACTGCCTCTTTGACGCCGCCTGCGGCTCCGATATGGTTGTCCTTTAACAACACTCCGTCGGTCAGATTGTATCTGTGGTTGTTTCCACCGCCAATGCGAACCGCATATTTTTCAAAGATACGGTTATTCGGGGTCGTCTTTCTCGTATCCAAAAGCTTTGTCTTGCTGCCCGCAAGCAAAGCCGCAACCGAATGGGTATAGGTAGCAATTCCGCTCATTCTCTGCAAATAGTTGAGTGCGGTGCGCTCTCCGCAAAGAAGCACGCGGATGTCGCCGGTCACCTTTGCCAGGAGCTGGCCGTTTGTTACCTCGTCGCCATCTTCGGCATACAATTCAATTTTGGTATCTGCATCCAACAGTTCAAAGGTTCTTGCAAACACCTGCAGGCCGCAAATGATCCCATCCTGCTTGCAGATCAGATCTACCTCTCCAAGCTTTGGCTGTGGCATCACCGCATTGGTGGATACATCCTCACTTGTGATGTCCTCCTTTAATGCGCTCAAAATATATGGATCAACGTTTAATTTTAATGTTACCTGATCAAACATGTTTTTCTTCTCCCTTCTTCTCCTCGTCTGCCTGTGCGATGGCAGACAAGATCATCGCTTTGTATTCCTTGTCCATCTGCTTATCATCGGTGTAAATGCCTGCGTCATAGGAATCAAAATAAGCGTTCTGTTCATCGGTGCGCACCGTATGATCTTTCACCAGATCCTGTGCTGCGCGTTTTGCAAACACCAGTGATTCCAGCAGCGAATTGCTTGCCAGACGATTCCTTCCGTGTACACCGTTGCATGCGGTCTCACCTACCGCATACAGCTTGTCCATAGACGTCTTGCTCTCATAATTGACCTTGATCCCACCCATGAAATAATGCTGCGCCGGTACGACCGGAATGCATTTTTCCGTCACATCATATCCCTTCGATCTGCAGTGTTCCACGATATTTGGGAAATGTGAAAACAACTCCTGTCTTGGAATCGTGCGAAGATCTTCCCACACGTGTTTTGTGCCATCCTTTTGCATCTGCTTATTGATCTCAATGGTGAGCAGATCCCGGGGCAGCAGTTCATTGACAAAGCGTTCTCCGTTTTTATCATAGAGTTTTGCGCCTTCTCCTCTGGCTGATTCGGAGATCAAAAAGCTTCGATCCTCTTCCCGCTCTGAATAAAGCGTTGTCGGATGAATCTGCACATAATTGATATTTTTCAACTCCACATTGTGCTTCATTGCAATCGCAAGCGCATCTCCGGTCAGGTGCTTGAAATTCGTCGAATAGCGGTATAGTCCGCCAATTCCGCCGGTAGCAAGTACAACTGTCTGTGCATTCACCTTTTCGACTGTTCCGTCCTGCCTGCGGATCACGCCGCCAAGGCAGACATTGTTCTTTGCGATGATATCCACAAGTCTTGTATATTCCAGTATCGTCACATTTGGCAGTTCCCGCACACGCTCCAATAAATGACTGGTAATCTCTTTTCCGGTCACATCTGCATGAAACACAATCCGGTTTGCGGAGTGTGCCCCCTCTCTGGTGTAGGCCAGCGTTCCGTCTGCTTCCCGCTGAAACCGGGCACCGTATGTAATGAGGTCTTCTACGACCTGTGGCGATGATTTGATCATGATCTCCACGGATTGTTTATCATTTTCGTAATGCCCGGCCTTCATGGTATCTTCAAAATAAGCGTCATAATCTGCCTCAGAGGTCAGCATACACATACCGCCCTGTGCCAGAAACGAGTCAGAGCTTTCACAGTCCGATTTCGTGATCATCAGGATTTTCTTATCTCTCGGAAGATTCAGTGCCAGATAAAGTCCGGAGCAGCCTGTTCCGGCAATCAATATATCTGTTGTCATGGTCTTTCCTCCCTGTCTTGAACCCTTACACATTATTTCGCTAACTCCAACATACGTGTCAGTGGAACCATTGCAAGCTTTGCAGTTTGTTCATCGACAAATACTTCGTTCGTCTCATGCTCCAGGACATCCAGTATTTTTTCCAAAGTGACTTTTTTCATATTGACGCAGACCTGATCCGCCTTGACGGTGTAGAGCTTTTTGCCCGGTGCCTGTTTGCGGATCTCAGCAAACACGCCGTCTACGGTTCCAATCAGAAATTCCTCCGCGTCGGTGGCTACGACATAGTCGATGATCTCACTGGTACTTCCGATAAAGTCCGCGTGTGCCAGTACATCCTGTGTACATTCCGGATGTGCGGCAAATTTTGCCTGCGGATGCTTCTCTTTTGCCGCAAGCACCATATCCTCAAAAATCGCCACATGTCTCGGACAAAAGCCGGAATTCAAGATCACATTTTTTTCCGGAACCTGCTTGGCCACAAAGCTTCCCAGATTGCGGTCCGGGATAAAAAAGATGTTCTTGTTCGGAAGATTTTTGACGATCTTCACCGCGTTAGAAGATGTGACGCACACATCTGACAGCGTCTTTAACTCTGCGGTGGAGTTGATATAACAGACAACTGCCACATCCTCATACTGTTCTTTGATCAGCCTGATCTCTTCTCTGGTCGCCATATGTGCCATCGGGCAGTCTGCCGTAGCATCCGGCATAAATACGCGCTTGGTTGGATTTAAAATCTTCGCGCTCTCTCCCATAAATTCCACGCCTGCAAAGATGATCGCATCTGCGTCCACCTTTGTCGCCACTTTGCTCAGATAAAACGAATCTCCGATGTAATCTGCAATCTCCTGCACATCCTCATCTACATAATAGTGCGCAAGGATCACCGCATTTTTTTCTTTTTTCAGTCTCAGAATATCTTCTACGATAGACATAGTTCCTCCATTTCTATTGGTCAAAGGCCAACTGCATGATCGCATCTTTTACAATTGCCCCATAGTATAGCATAAAACATGACATGTGACAAGACAGTTGTCATGTTATTTATACAATCTCTTCCTGAATCACCAGCGACCGAAGTTCCTGATCCTGAGCCATATAAAGAATCTTTCCATCACACAGCAGATACGGACGTTCCGGTATTCCGGGCATATTTTTGATCACGACCGCAGCACGACCATCCGATAACCGTACTTTTACGCCCACATTATAGATGGAGGCAAAAGCCCGGAGTGCCTGCACACACTCCACCGAATACAGCCCGCATCCGGCAAGATATTCATAGGTTTCCGCACCTGTCATAGGATCATTGTATGGCGTCTTATTCGTCATATTGTCAAACGCGCTGGCAAGCGCTACAATCTGCGCAGACATGTATATTTTTTCTTTTCTGATCCCATTCGGATAACCGCTGCCATCACATTTTTCATGATGCTGCCAAACTGCATATGTGGTATCTACCGGCAATGTTGTCACACGCTGTAAAAGCCGGAACATCTGCTCCGGATGCTCACGCAGCTTACGACGCTCATTCTCCGTGATATTCGATTTCTGATACAGATCATGGCCCGGAAAGACTTTTCCGATATCGTGAAGCATACCTCCCAGAGCGATGCTTCTTACCTTCTCATCTGTAAAACCAAGAACGATCGCTATACCGGCAGACAGAATGGATGTCGCAATCAAATGATAATAAAGCCAGTTTGATGACATGCGCATATCATACATTTCATAGAGCATATCCTTTCGATTCGCACGCTCCTTCATAAGCGCAACAATATGCTCCACATGATCCTCCATCACACGTATGAATCCCGAAATCTGGCTGCCATCAACAGACACCCGCGTAAGCATTTCCCTGATCTGCGCAGCTATGCGCAGCATCCTCTCATTGTCCAGCAGCGGCTCAGCCAATGGAATTGCCTCTCGCCTGATCTCATCATGGTTTTCAATATAGATCCCCTTGTAACCAAGCTTTCTGATCATATCGATTGCCCGACCGGTCAGCTTATTGCCCGTGCGAAGCAGCACACGCATTTTTTCATCATATAAGTTCTCGCTTAACTCATCTCCCTCACGCAGATTGTTCGTCCTCACGTACTCTCTCATATTTCATCCTTTCCTTAACCCTTCCAAACAGATTTTCCTGCCATTATGTTCAAGTACGCCTTGGCGTACTTGCTGCGAGGATTGTCATGCTCTGCATGACATTCTTCTTCTGCGCACCTCTGCAATCCGCCGGAGGCTTTATCTTGGAAGGAGATTGGACTCCCACCAAGACGAATTTGCTTTACTC
>JALEJB010000155.1 GCA_022768825.1 Lachnospiraceae bacterium | reverse complement strand
CAACAACTACATAACAATGATTTGCGATGTTATAAAACAACATATCAAGGAATTGCTCAGTTTCTCCCACTTCTAAGCGGTATTCTCTTCCTACAAAGGCAAATCCTTTTCCCAACTCAAGTAAAAAGCTTTGTACATTTGCCATGAGTGCATCTTTTAATTCTTTTTCGTCATAATTCTGACGCAGTGTCAGGAAATCAAAGTTGTACGGATCTTTTGTCATTTCCTGAGCTAAATCGCTTTGTGTATCAGGAAGTATTTTTCCAAAATTACTGATAGCTTTTCCCTGACGCTCATAGAGATTTGTATCAAGGAAATTCAAAAGAACTGCTCGCGACCAGTTATTCTCTATTGTTTTATATACAAAAAACAATGCCTTTTCTTGATTCCCTTTACATTTTCCCAAAATCTGAATATGATGTCCCCATGGAATATGAAAAATTCTTTCATCAACAAAATCATTAACAGTTTGTTGACTTAATTTTGCAGAAGAATCATCAACAACTTGTTGACGATTTTTATCCCGACAGTACATTTGATAAAAATACTTCATGTATTTTAGATTTGTAACAGAAAAAGACTTTACATCCGGCAACTCTTTTTGCAAATCAGAACTTAATTTTTCAAAAAATTTCGAACCATACTCTGCGTGATATATAAACAAAGCAATATCTCTTCCAAGACTCCAGTAAAATCTCAGCATTTCCTCATTAACCTTAGATGCCGCTTTGATTTGACATTGCTTAAAATTTTTTCCCACATTTCTAATCCACTCAGCATATTCAGGATGCAGTGTAATCAATTCACTCATATCTAGCCGCTCCTATCCAAAGTATTGTTGCATTAAACTATCAAATAATAATTGAGTATTATCAAGCGCCTTCTGCACTGCAACTTTTGATTTGTCGACTTGTTTGACGAAAGTAGCAAACTCGTTCTGCAACTCTAAAGGGGGTAGCAAAACAGGTAGCGCTTTCAATTGTTTCATATTGATGCTTGCAATACCAGTAGTTTGTTTTGCACACCTAAGAAAATATCGTTTTGCTCTCTGATGTTTCAGATATTGCGCAAAATAGTCTGGAAGGATGTGAGATTCATCAAGACGAACACGGAAAATATGATTCTGATGAATACAGTTTTTGAGTGGTGTGCGAATAATGGCACCGCGTCCAAGTTTGTCTGGATCGCCCCCCTCCGTCATCAGAACGTCATCGGGTAAGAGACGATATTGATTTATCTCTTCATCAGTTGCTTCGATTGTTTTAACCGTGGTCCAGTCGATATATCCATCCTTAACGTTAGAAACGGCCATATACGGAACTTTTGTCAACTTTTTTCCTGCAGCCTTTCTGCCTTTTGTAATACCTGAAACAATATCTGCCATTGTTTCTAAGTGAATCTCTCGCCATGCCATTGTGTTAAGATACATGTCACCAAACATCTCCACAAATCGGGCTTTGATGAGTTCATCTAGTTTCTGAAGTTCTTGCTTTCTTGCCTGAATAATTCCATATAATTTATCAAGCTTTTCGGAGATTAAAACCTGCTTTTCCCTATCAGTTTCAGCTATTTCATATCGAGATACATAATCATCCGTTTTCAAATTATGAAGACCAGTGGTTTTATTCTCAAAAGCTCTGGTACCACCACGCTTATAATTTGCAAACAATGAATAAAATACATATCTTGGATACCATACTTCTTGATTTCTAACTCGGAGTAATCCAGTAAAATTATTAAACAGATAAGTATCATCTTTACCATCAAAATATATTACTCTCCCAACTGGAAATTTATCACTTCCACCAGACTTTTCGATGATAATATCCCCTTTGCGAAGGAATTTCTCCTCTATATTTTTCTTTGTAATTGTTCTGGTAACTACATCATTGTAATTAACAATACCTTCATTAGTGAAATTAGTAGTTCTAAGAACTGGAATCCCATCTCCAGTCTCATCATCAGTTCCCCATTCACCAGATAAGGCTTTTCCTGTTATATCAATTAATTTTGCCATCTATATCATCCCTACAAACCCGAATTTGAATTTCCTTTCCTTTAATTTATTTTACCTCTTTTATCCAAAATAAAAACGCTCAATAATTATGTGAATAGCTTCCTCTACTATGTTTCGTACATTTATATGTGCAAAAGTCTTTCCAATTCATCCATCTCGTTTCCAATCTCCATCTCGATTTCACGGATATTTGCCATAATCTCAGACGTCGGTGGGTATTCTACCGCAACATACTCCACTTCCTTATATTTGTTGATACTGAGATCATAATCGTTATCCACAATCTCCATCTTAGGAACCAGGAAGGATTTGTCAGTACGTTTCCGTTCTGTTTCCTTGTCCAGATGCTTGAATCTTTCTATGATGTCAGGAATATCATTATCCGTAATCGGAGAACGCTTATCATCTAAGCTCAATCCATCAGCAGTCATGTCGTAGAACCATACATCATCGGTTCCACCATGTTCAGTCTTTGTAAAAATCAGAATTGCGGTAGATACTCCGGCATATGGTTTGAACACACCGGAAGGCATTGAAATCACAGCCTCTAATCTCTGATTTTCAACAATTTCTTTTCGAATATCTTTGTGTGCTTTTGAAGAGCCAAACAGCACCCCATCCGGGACAATACAAGCACAGCGTCCACCGATTTTCAAAATACGAAGAAACAGTGCCAGAAATAACAACTCTGTTTTCTTCGTCTTACAGACTTTCAGCAAATCTCCCGAAACAGACTCTGCATCAAGGCTTCCCTTAAAAGGAGGATTAGCCAGTACAAGTGAATACTTATCCTTGTCCGGATTCTGATCTGACAAGCTGTCTCTATATTCAATAAATGGATTATCAATCCCATGTGTCATCATATTCATGGCACCGATACGTAACATCGTACGATCCATGTCATATCCGTGAAACATATGATTCATATAATGATCTTTTTTCTGCTTGTCGAAAAAAATCTCTTCTTTTCTCTTTTCCTTTAAATATTCGCCCGATGCAACCAGGAAACCGGATGTTCCGCAAGCCGGATCGCATATGACTTCATCGCTGGAAGGCTCCATTAGCTCTACCATCATCCGAATAATGTGTCTCGGAGTCCGAAACTGACCGTTCAATCCGGACTGCGCAATTTTGGAAAGAAGATACTCATAGACATCTCCCCTCACATCGGCTGTCTGAATTTCATTCATCATCTGATAGATTTCATCCAGCGAATCTACTACCTTTGACAAAACCAGTGGTGTGGGAAGTTTAAAGATTGCGTCATCCATGTATTTGGAATATGCACTATTCTTATCACTGTGCAATGTCTTGATAAACGGAAATACCCATTCCTGCATGACAGAATACATTCGATCTGCCGGGAAATCATGAAAAACTGACCACTTCAGTTGTGAACCGTCAATCGTTCTTTCTCCGATTTTTACTTCCTCGGAAAAAATGCTCTGATATGGAAGTCCAAGCATCGCACTTTCCTTGGCTCGTTTATTATCAGAATCATCCAAATCATGAATGAACATCAGATAAGTAATCTGCTCAATCACCTCAAGCGGATTTACCAATCCCCCAGCCGCAAATATATCCCATAATCCGTCGATTTTATTTCTCAGTTCTCCTGTAATCATTTGTTTCATCTCCCATCATTCATTCCACAAATATTTCGTATATCTTCCCCCGCCAATTTTGATTACCTGACCAGAGTCTACTAAATCAGCAAGTGCTCTTTGCACAGTGATCTGACTGATATCCGGACATTTTACTAGGATCTCCCTCTTTGTAATCGTTCCTAAGTTTGTTCTGATAATTTCCCGCACGCGATCCGGCTTTGACATCCCTGCGGTTGTAAGCAGGCTCACTCTCGCTGAAAAGTCTCTATATGCAGCAGCAACAACCCCGAGCATATATTTTACAAATGGTTCATAATCATTTTCATTCTCATGCCACTTTGCTGAACTAAGGTGTAAACAATCATAATATGATTCTTTTGTTTTTTCGATCAATTTCTCAATACTGATATATTTTCCAACAATATAGCCGGCCCGGTATAGCAATAGCAACGTAAGCAGTCGGCTCATCCGTCCATTTCCGTCATTGAAAGGATGCACACACAGGAAATCAAGAATGAACATCGGAATCAAAATTAGCGGATCGATTTGTTCTGTCGCCAAAGCATCCTCAAATGCTTTACACAATTCTTCAACTGCCTCAGCTGTTTCCCAAGCAGACACCGGTCGGAATCTCACCAACTTATTTCCGTAAGAATCTTCTTCCTCAATCACATTGTCTGCAGACTTGTATTTTCCACCCACGTCAAAGCCTTCAAATTTGTATAAGTCTCGATGCAATTGCAAGATAATCGAAGGCTTCGGCGGAATATAATCATGATTTTCATGAATCGTGTTCAACACATCCCTGTAACCTGCAATCTCCCGTTCATTACGCGTTTTTGGTCTCGTCGTATCCTTCACCAAAGCCTTCAACCGATCATCCGATGTATGGATTCCTTCAATTTTATTGGAAGCCTCTGTACTTTGAATTTTGGCTATCTCAACAAGCTGCGTGAGAGTGTCAGCTTTCGCCTCAATAAACAATGTCTGTTCTCCTTTGAATTCGTGTATCTGAGTGAGGAACGATACAATTTCCGGAGTAAGTAATTTTTTCCATTTTTCACGATAATCAAACTGTCTCATTCAATTTCTCCATCGCACATCAATTTATTCATTTTCTCAAAAATGATGTAATTAAATTATATGTTTTGTCTTTATTTTTGTCAAATGCATTTTAATTTTATAAAAAATGTCCGACACCATAGACATAAAAGCCCATGATATATCTTACGGCTTTTGTGCGTTCCGCATTTGCAGGTCCACACACAATCGGAGTAATGATATATCATGGGCTTTTAATTATTCACATGAATATCTGCCACTTTTATTTTGCCGCTGAGATCAGTCCCTTCTTTCTCCACTTTCCGGATTTCCATCGGATGATCATACCGATCGCCCGGCTGACCTCATCGCTTGTCAGCGCGATATAGGCACCGACCGCAC
>JALEJB010000133.1 GCA_022768825.1 Lachnospiraceae bacterium | reverse complement strand
AATTTAGAAAAAGCCGGGATTTCCCGGCTTTTTCTGTAAACAAAACGGAGGACAACAAGCATGAATACACAGAAATCAGCGCATCGTATCGTTTGCTTTCTTTTAATTTTTTGCCTATTCTTTTGTAATTGCACAGTGGTTTCTACCTATGCGGCAAAATCTCCTGCATTGAATCAAACCAATCTTACGATGTATCGCTATCACACCTTTCAACTGAAAGTCAAAAATACTTCCAAAAAAATTCAGTGGAAAACCGGAAATAAAAATATTGCATCTGTGAATAAAAAAGGTGTCGTCACAGCCAATGCTATCGGAAAAACCACGATCAAAGCAATCATTGGGAAGAAGACATTAAGCTGTAAAGTTACCGTAAACGAGAATCTTCGTCAGGAAGAAATCTCTGCCTACGGGTATGGTGCCGCTTTAAAGATATTAAAAAATAATAACCTGAAATTGGTTGATGCCAAATATTCCAGCTATATGGATGGCACGGAGTTTTCCTATCTGGCCTGCACCTATACGGACAAAGCTGATAAAACTCGTAATGTCTATATCAGCATCTATCCCAACGAAAGCGAAAGCATTCTTCAGCTCAATACGAACACAGCATTATACGGTAATCTAATTGTTGAATTATCAGGCAGTCCTATGGAACGAATGATGGAAGACAGAAGCACTCCCTTGAAAGTTTCAAAGATCAAAAAGATCTATTCCTCCCTCAGTTCTTATGAAAAACCCAAAATAACTATCGGTTCATCTTTTACGAACAGTCATTCCTGGATGGATCTATAAACTCATTTGTGGACATAGATTTCAGTCAAAAAACAAGGTTCAACGTATTAGACATGTTCAATACGTTCAGAGCGCATAGCTACTGGCTTTGCGCTCTTTTTTTCTCTGTTTCATTACTTAAAAAAATTTTTTTCAGTTTACAGATCCGACAAAATCGTCTATACTCTCCAATAAATAAGAATCCAGTAAATACAGGGCTTTGCGTACATCCGAAAAACTTCCCCTTTGGATGTATAGATTGAACAGTATTTACTAAAGATAATAATAAGTCTCTGCCCCGTGGCGATTTTCCCCTCTCCGTCATGCTTCGCATGCCAAGCCCCAAAGGGGCGAGGCAAGAAGCTCTGACATATGACACCTCTCCCCAAAGGGGCGAGGTGTAGAGACAGATTCCATCTTATGGAAATACTTTTGCTACAATATCTTCGTCAGAAGCATTTGGATCTTTTGCAATGATATCCACAATTTTTTGGATGGTAGCTTCATCTTCCAACAAAAAGTCAGCAATTGATTTGACATCCAATTGTCTTGTGTAGTTTTTTCGTGTAAGTGATACGATTTTTTTATTTTTTCCCTTACTTTCTGCTTCGCGCAGCGCATCTGATGGCAATGGCAGTACTTTTCCGCCCATAATATTGTCCACCCCTTCCTTTAGTTGCGTCTGTTTCTTTAACATATAATCCACCAGTTTCCGCATCAGATCATACAGATCCCGGTACAGACTGATATCAGTTTTCAAAGACACTTGCAGTCTTTCTAATATATTAGCATATTCCTGATAAAAATGCGCCCTCTTTTTTTCATCCTGCTCGATCAATGCATATTGTTTTTCATAGCGCATGATATAAAACGGCAGATAAATATACAATTTTTTCTCGAAAATTTCATCAAGAGAAACATTTTGCATATGAACCACCGGAACCTTGTATAATACAGTTGTTCCGTCTGCCAGTTCGAGTTCCATCTGTGCATGGCATTCCTGACGCGAGGTATTGCGTATGTAAACGATGCAGGATTGCGGGAGCTTCATGCGGAAATTGCCTTCCTTATTTTCTATCTTGTTCAAACCAATCATAAAATCATACTCCAGCATACGGATCACCATGTTTCCATCCGGGGTGCTTTGAAATTCCACGTGATAAATGCGATTTTGAACCATATTGCAGCTATCGGCAATTACTTTTGATACGACTTTCCGGTATTCCTCCGGCAAGCGATAAATCGGTTCACTGTCCCCGTAACTTGTGTGAAATACCTCGTTAAACAACGGAAGTAATAGCTTTGGATGACGTTCCTGAATGGTACGGATGACGTCATCAAAAATTGTGTTATTTTCATTTTGCATGCAATGCCCTCCTTTGTGAAAATATAACTCTGAGATAAAAGCAGAACTCTTTGAATATCCCACATCCTATCCCCACACAAGAAATGGAACATTGAAAAAATAGAAATACTATGAATTAGATTTCCCCTCTGGTATGAAGAGGGGATTCTGCTTTGGCAAAATGATAGCATGATACCTATACCAAAGCAATAGATACAAATATTAAATTTTTATAAAATCCCCTCTCCGTCATGCTTCGCATGCCACCTCTCCCCAAGGGGCGAGGCAGATACTCGCATGTCAAGCTCCATCGAAGTAAAAAAAACGGTGTCATCAATGACACCGTTTCAATATCACTGCCGAATGGGATGGCAGTGTGATCTCAAGTTTTCCTTCCTTCACCTGATAACGGATGACGTGGGTCGAATAGCCCGCATCCGATGTGATCATCACACGATCCATCTCGCAGTTCTGCGGGATTCCTGCTGCCCAGACAGATTGCTTCACAATTTTTTCTCTGTCGTGGTTGTTTACTAAGATCACAAATTGATCTTTTCTGTTAAATCGCGCATATGCCAGATACTGATATTCTCCGGCAAGCAGCTTATAGGATCCGGTCTTTAATGCATCACTGCTCTTGTGCAATGCGATCACTTCCCGATGAAAATCGATGAGCTCCTGATTGGGATTATCCCATGGATATGTCCGTCGATTATCCGGATCGGTAAATCCGCACACACCTGCCTCGTCACCGTAATACAGTGTCGGCGCTCCCGGCCAGGTCATCTGCATGACCACCGCCTCACGAAATACCGGTATACTCACGCCTTCATTTGCCGCATTCGGTCCCAGATTTTGCACGCGGCCGGCTCTGTGATTGGTTCGTGTCAAAAATCTGGAGTGATCGTGGTTGGACAGCTCATTCATCGAACACTGCAGGGACGGTGTCAGGAAATTGGTCATAAAATGATTCATCGCGCCTTCAAAGTATTCGGCATTTCCAATCTGATTGCCGTTAAATTCATCAGAGTGCTTCTCCATACCCGTCAAAAACCAGGTGATCGGCTCCATAAAAGCACTGTAATTCATGATCGTATCCCACTGATCACCCTTGAGCCAGGCGGTTGCATCTCCGTAATGCTCTGCCAGGATCAGTGCCTGCGGATTGGCGGATTTCACCGCTTTTCTGAAATCTCTCCAGAACTGATGATTGAACTCTTCGCTGTGTCCTAAATCCGCTGCTACGTCCAATCTCCATCCGTCCGCATTGTACGGCGGGGATACCCATTTTTTTGCCACGTTTAAAATATACTGATACAACTCCGGCGACTCATCATAGTTGAGCTTCGGCAGGGTATCATGTCCCCACCAGCCTTCATAGGTCGTGTTATATGGCCACGCATTCTGATCCTGGAAGCCAAAGTATCCACGATACGGACTCTCGCGATCGATGTATGCCCCCGGCGCATAATCTGCATTTTGGCAGTAGATCTCCTCCCTGTCCATCCATTTATGAAAAGAACCGCAGTGGTTGAATACACCGTCCAGTATGACCTTGATGCCGCGTGCATGCGCTTCCTCCACTACTTTGATAAAGAGCCGGTTACTTGCTTCCAGATTGTGCCGGTCTGTTGTGCGCTTCTGATATTTCGTCGCCTTGCGGTTGTCTCTGTCTCCGGGAGCCAGACATTCCCCGCCATCCTCTACAATCACACCATAATGAGGATCGATGTAGTCATAATCCTGACTGTCATATTTATGATTCGACGGAGATACAAATAGCGGATTGAAGTAAATGGCTTCAATTCCCAGGTCTGCCAGATAATCTAATTTTTGACGAACTCCCTCCAGATCACCGCCGTAAAATTCGGCAACGGAAAAATCAGAAGGCGGCTGATTCCAGTCTGCCATCTTTTTACTGCCATAGCGGATGTAGAAATATTCGTCATCCTCTACGTCGTTACTCTTGTCTCCATTATAAAAGCGGTCAACTAAAATCTGATACATCACCGCTCCCTTTGCCCAATCCGGTGTGTGGAAGCCCGGCTGAATACAGAAATCATACTGGGGTCTGCGCTCCGTTGTCACACCATAGCGGTCGTAGAAGCAGTGCAAAAGACCGGTACATACTTCAAAGTAATAGGAAAACGGCTCTGTACCGACAGTAATCTTTACTTCGTAATAGTCAAATTCGTCCGCTGTCTCCACTTTTTCCAGTGTATAGCGTTTTTCATTTGACCAAAGCCAGACGATATCAATATTGTTGATGGCAGAGCGGAAGCGGATCCGCACCTCATCTCCCGGGTCCGGTTCCGCAGGAATACGATAATCGCTTGTTCCATCTGAATACAGCCCTCTCTTTTTTAAAACCGGTCGCATCTGCATCATATACTGCTGCAACTGGTTCATCTCATACATGGTTAATTCTCTCATCATTCTATATCCTTTTTTTAGATTATCATTGCAATTCAGAACCATTCGCAAAATCGCTGTTTCATGGGAAATTCGGCGGAATTTCCTATGAAATAAAGTAAAAAGGCAAACGATAAATCGTTTGCCTTTTTAGGAGAAGGTATTTTTACTATGGGGTGTAGCAAAAACTATATAATGTATTGGGGGGTTTTTACAGTTATTATAGTAGCACGATTCCCATTTAAAGTGTGCACAAATTTCACAAAAATGGCAACTTGTTTTTGTGAAATTTGACAACTCATTTTCTCACTACCACCCGAAACCTATCTCCAAAATGCACAATTTTTCTGACAAACATCAGGAAATCTCCGATTCACCTAATTTTGTAACTATTATATTATATATGACAGGTTACTCAAACAATGCCTCGAACTCTTCCCGCGAGATTTTCTCTTTTTCGATCAGCAGATCGGCACATCTGTCCAGCACATCCCGATTCGCAAGGATGATCTCTTTGGCTTTTCCATAAGCCTCATCTATGATCCGCTTGATTTCCTGATCGATCAGTGTTGCCACACCTTCGCCGTAGCCTCTGGTATGGGCTAAGTCGCGTCCGATAAAGACCTCATCCTCGTCATTGTCATAATTGATAAGTCCTACATTCTCAGACATACCGTATTTGGTAACCATCGCTTTTGCCATTGCAGTCGCCTGCTTGATATCCTGCGATGCTCCGGTTGTGATATCGTCAAAGACCAGTTCCTCCGCCACGCGTCCGCCCAGATCGACGATAATCTCCTGCATCATTTTCTTTTTCGAGTTAAACATCTCGTCCTTTTCTGGCAATGGCATCGTATATCCGGCTGCACCTGCTCCGGTCGGGATCACAGAAACCGAATAGACCGGCCCCACATCCGGAAGGAGATGGAACAGAATCGCATGTCCCGCCTCGTGGAAGGCTGTGATCCGTTTTTCCTTCTCGGAAATGATCTTACTTTTCTTCTCCGCTCCGATTCCAACCTTCACAAAGCTCTGCTTGATATCCTCATCCATAATATACGGACGATTCTGTTTGGCAGCCGCAATCGCAGACTCATTCAGCAGATTTTCCAGATCGGCACCGGTGAAGCCCGCCGTTGTACGGGCAATCTGGTCCAGATTCACATCCTCTGCCAACGGCTTGTTCTGTGCATGCACCTTCAGGATCTCCTGACGACCTGCAATATCCGGCTTTCCGACCATGACCTTACGGTCAAAACGTCCCGGACGCATGATGGCAGGGTCCAAAATATCCACGCGGTTCGTTGCCGCCATGACAATGATTCCTTCGTTGACGCCAAAACCGTCCATCTCTACCAGCAATTGGTTCAGCGTCTGCTCACGCTCGTCGTGACCGCCGCCCATTCCGGTTCCTCTGCGTCTTGCCACTGCATCGATCTCATCGATAAATACGATACACGGGCTGTTTTTCTTGGCTTCCTCAAACAGGTCACGCACACGGGATGCTCCGACTCCGACAAACATCTCCACAAAGTCCGAACCCGAAATGCTAAAGAATGGCACTTTGGCCTCTCCCGCTACTGCTTTTGCGAGCAAGGTCTTACCGGTTCCCGGAGGTCCCACCAGAAGCACACCTTTCGGTATTCTGGCTCCAAGCTTTACATATTTCCCCGGCTCCTTCAGGAAATCAACGATTTCCTCCAGCTCCTCTTTTTCTTCCTGCAATCCTGCCACACTGTGAAAACCGATCTTCGTGTCATCACTCATGGACATCTTCGCGCGGCTTTTTCCAAAATTCATCATCTGGGAATTGCCGCCACCTGCCTGATTGCTCATGATAATAAACAATATGAACATTGCGGCAAATACCAAAAGCAGCGGGAGCAAAGAGGTCAGCCAGCTTTCTGCCGGCACTTTTTGCACACTGTAGGCACTGAAATCGTATTTTCTCATCAGGTCTACCACATCCTGCACGTCAAAGACATTAAAATTCTGCTCCGTGGAGTCGCTCAGCCGAACCGTCACCTTACCGGTCGGCACATCTCTGCTTGGCGCAATGACGACTGTTACAACCTGATTTTCTTCCAATGCGCGCTCCAAATAATTTAAGTTATACGTATCTGTTGCTTTTGATTGTGATCCAAACGCAAACCACAACACAACGACCAATCCGATCAGCAAAATGTACATGATTGGTCCGCGATAATTCTTCTTCAAATCTTGCCTCCTTTATGACGATTCTTTCGTGTTTATTCAAACTCAACCACTCCGATATAGGGAAGATTGCGATATTTTTGTGCATAATCCATGCCATATCCGACCACAAATTCATCCGGAATCTCGTATCCGACATAGTCCACCTGTATATCGGTGACTCTGCGGGCCGGTTTATTTAACAAGGTGCACAGCTTCAGCGTCTTTGGTTTTCTCTGGCGCAGATTTTCTAATAACAGGCTCAGTGTACGCCCGGAATCAATGATGTCTTCTACGACCAGAACATTCTTTCCTTCGATCGATTCATCCAGATCTTTTATAATTTTTACAACGCCGGAAGACTCCGTCTCCATGCCATAACTGGAAACTGCCATAAAATCCAGACTCACCGGAACACTCATACGTTTTGAAAGCTCAGTCGTAAAATAGACGCCACCTTTTAATACACAGAGCATAAAAACGGATTCTCCCTGATAATCCGCACTGATCTGTGCGCCAAGTTCTACTATTCTTTTGGCAATATCTTTTTCCGAAATCAACTCACGAATTCTCTCACTCATATTCTGTTCCTCCATTTACCTGTACTTTTAACACGCGTTTCGTATCTTTTGTCACCTTATAATAATCACTGATCCGATATCCCACAACCCATAAGATACGTTCCCCATCTGCCAGAACCCATAGTTTTTCACGTCCCGGCTCAGGAATCTTCTCATCGATCATATATTTTTTCAGCTTTCTGGTATGTCCATCCTCATACAAGAGGACATCCCCGCTTTTTCGGTGGCGAAGTTGAACACTTCCTTCTATTTTATCATAATCAAACCATTTCGTATACTTCTTTTTTGAAATTTGCAGATTCCCATCCCAGTCCGATATTTCAAAGCAAAACTGTTCCTCTGAAAGCTGATATTGCCATTCCGAGGGTTGCAAAACGTCGTTCAGTTTTGTTGCTTTGACAACTAAAACAGCGTTTATTGTCCTTTTGGCCGTCATCTGATACGGAAGATCCAGACTCCTTCCTGACTGTTTTCCAAACAGTCCGACCACTGCAGACACATGTACCTGAGTCAGATCCCTGAGCTGCCCTGCTACCTTTGACAAAATTTCCAGCACTACTCTTTCCTGTATATAGGGATGCAGCTGCTCAAACTCTGCCGCCAAAATCTCATATCCGGCAAGCTCCTCTCCCGTGAAAATCTTCCTCGTACATAATTTTAAACAGGTCAAAATCTGCTGATCGATAAAGTCTTCTGCGCCTCTTAGCCGCTCTGCTGCCAGACAGATATGTCTCGCTGCCTGTTCGTTCACTTCCATAAGATGCGGCATTACCTCATGCCGGATTCGGTTTCTCATGTACTGTGTATCAAAATTTGTCCGGTCTGTCAGATAATGCATCTCTTTCGCCTGCATAAATTCTTCGATCTGCGACCGGCTTGCCCATAACAATGGGCGGATCATGCGATCACGTTTCGGATACATTCCTCCCAGTCCTTTCAGACCACTGCCGCGGACCAGTGACAGCAGCACTGTCTCTGACTGATCGTCCATATGATGTGCAACCGCAATCTTTATATTCTCCGTTTCCTGTTTTTTTGCCGCCTCATCAAATGCCTGATACCGCAAATTTCTTGCGGCTTCCTCAAGGGACTGACCCATAGTCTGCGCATATTTCGGTGCATCCACGTGTACAATCTCGCACGAAACCTGCAGACGATCGCACATTTGCCGCACAAAACCGGCATCTGCCAGACTCTCTCCCCCTCGTATCCCGTGCTCCACATGAACCGCATGCAGCGAAAAAGTCTTCTTCTGCTGATATTCCAATAGGAGCAATAACAACGCCAGAGAATCCGCCCCGCCGGATAACCCCAGTATGACGGTCTCCCCTGAGCCGATCATTTCGTGTTCCTCGATATACTTGATCCCCTGTTCAATAAATTGTTCCTTTTCCATATGCGTTATCCTTTGCTTCTTACTATATATTGGGCATTTGCGAAACTCAATTTCTGTTTCCGTTTTGGTCATACGAGCACATGTATCACAGGTACGCTTTCGCTACTTGTCGCTGGCAATGGTACATAAGCGACCTAACTACGGTCGCTAAGTACCAGCCGCTCCAAAGTACCTGTAAGATACATGTGACTACGTATTCCCTATCTACTTAATTCATGAGTTTCGCAATTCTCTATTACTATTTATGTGCGATCTTCCGAAATCTGTCAGTTTTTCTCCCAGATTCCGGCTACCAGGATCGTCATGTCATCCTTTGCTTCATCCCCGGTAAATACCAGAACTCGCTCCAACAACTGATTGGCAAGCTTTGTCGGATTGTACTCCTGAATCGTTTCCAATATCTCACAGATCGTATCCTCGGGCGACAAGACATGCATATCTTCCAGTACGCCATCCGTTATCATAACAACAAAATCGCCGTCGCCAACCATGGTTTCTGCCGCCACGATGGATGCCGAAATATCTGCTCCCACAGGAAGACTCCCGCCGGGGATGCACTCTGCCGCTTCCCCTCGCTTGATGAAGGTGGCCGCCGCACCAACCTTATAAAATTGACATTTTCCCTCATACAGATCCAGATCACACACATCCACAGTGGAATATGTATCTTCCTGATCTGACAGGACACATGCCACACCGAGCATACGGAGTGCCGTTTCTTTTGAAAAACCGGCTTCCACAAACTGCTCCATTAACTCTAACACCAATTCGCTTTCCTTACAAGCATTGCTTCCCGAGCCCATTCCGTCCGACAGCATGAGCAACGCATGTCCGTCGTTATTTTCGGAATAGGAAAAGTTATCTCCGGATATCGTCATTCCATCCTTAGCTCTCCTTGCCAGACCGTAGGAGCACTGAAAAAAAGTATCCTCTTCATAGGTGATGGGCACCGGCAGTCTGCCGATGATCGCCTTTGCGTCCTTATGGGGAACCATATCCATATCAAAGGCGCGTATCACACAGCCGGTCAGGCTTTTGACCAGAATACAGTTTCCCTGTCTGGATCTGGCTTCCAGCGAGATGCTGAAGCGCCCATCCCGCTTTTCCAGCACATGTATATCTTCCAATGCGATGCCCTGTTCTTTCGCCAGATACTTCAAAGACGCGATGCTGATGCGATTTTCCTTTGTCCGGTCAATTGCCTGCGTGGCACAATCCTCCATGATATATGCCATCGCCTCCATCTGCTTTGCGATCAGTGCCCGATTTTCCAACAGACGATTATACCATGCGAGATTGAGACTGGCACGTTCAAACACACGTGTCGCCTCGATCGCAAGCTTCTCACTTTGAATACAATTCTCCTTCAATTCTTCCGTTGCCTGTTCATCCGCCGCGCCGCTTCTGTGCAGACTGCTGATATAATCGATCAGCGCTTTTCCCATCGGGGGATCTGCCGTATTCCAGCACAGTGCGCACTGATTGCAGGACAAACAGATATTTGCCGTCACCTCATTGTGTATCCTGCCCAGCTCCTCCGAGGTAAAATCCTCTTTTTTTGTATGTAACTCTCCAAGAGACCTCGCCAGGCCGTTAAAAGACGACGCATAGCCTAATAATTTTTCCTGATCTGCGCCCCTTTGCCTGGGATGGTTGCTGCTGTCGGACAGCAGCGGTAAATAAATCAGAACACGAGCGAACAAAAAGACACTGGCAAAGCTCACGATTCCTTCTGCAAGGATAATCGGCCATGCGCTTTTCAGATTGCCAACCAGCAATTCCCCGCCAAAGCTGATACAGATCTGTGCGGTCAATGCCGCTAATGCTGCAGTTACCGTCAGACATTTTCCATCGAGCCATTTACAGAGCCTGCAAATGATCCAGATCACAAGTAGCGTGAGGGAATATTTGATCGTCAATGTCAGCGGCAGCGATAATGCCATCCCCGCAAATGCCAAGATGCCTAACAGCCAGTTGCCTTCTTCTTTTAATAAGGCAGCTGCAAAATATCCTGAGATCAGCGGATAAAAGGTTCCTGTTCCGATCCGGCACATCAACGCTCCGATCATAGCGATCAACATCTGTCGTAGTCTTTCTTTTTTCATTTTTTCTGTCCTCCATTTCAAACCAAACGTTTTGAAGAACATTATAAGAAGACCGGCCGTCGTATTTTGTCAAAAAAAATCCGGGACATGAAAAATCGTTCGTCAAAACGTTCCTTCAAATCCCGAATTGAATCGATTATAGGATGCTCACGCATTTGAACCTCCTAAATGATAAACCCTTATTTTTTTTCCTTGAAGATGATCTCGTCCTCATAAACCAAGCCCAGCTTGCTTTGTGCCGTGTCTTCGATGTAGTCCTGAGAATTGGTATATTTCTCATATGCTTCCAGTTCCTGTTGTCTGGCCTCCTCATCGGCTTTCTGTTCCTGAAGCGCAGCCTCCTTGGCAATATATTCCTTATTTTTGCGGTTTAACCGCACGATCTGCACGGACATCAAAGCAACCAGCATAAATACCATGCATGAAATTGATATTCTGGCCATCTTATTTTGCTTCTGATTTCTTCTTGCCATCTATCCTCCTTCGTAACACATCTTCAATGTATTACAGAACCTAGTCCTTTCGCCTTTTACCTATAGTTAGCTTTATTTTAGCCCTTTGTGCTGTATTTTTCAACCTCTTTTTCAAAGACGACAGGATCTTTATCGTCTGTTCGGACAAAAACGGTACGACGTGAACCGTGCATCCTCTCCACATGGCAAAGATTCCCAGTCCGATCCCGATGGGCACATAACCGGACAACACACCGCTGTTTTTTCCAAAAAGCTCCCAGATCAGAAAGATACTGGCAAATATCCAGTACGTGATATCCAAAAGCTTTGAGATCAGCGGATGTCTCCACAAGATCGCAAGCAAAAAAACAAGCATGCCCCGGGCAGCTTCTAACGCTGCTCCGACTAAGAAAAAGGTGCAAAATCCGGCCAGCTCCCGGTAAATATTTTCACTGATGCCTGCCGTCATCGAAACAATCTTCCTAAAATAGATTCGGAGCCTTTGCCCGTCATGCGATCGGAATAAATAAGGGAGTCGATGTTTCCCGTCAGATCCACCTCTCCTTTTTCCAACGTCAGATGGTTAACATGAAGCCCTTTGCCTTTGATCATCAACTGTCCCTGCGTCGTCTCCAAGACAACCTCTGTCTCATCAAAGGATATCACATCCGATATACCTGAAAAGCTTGCGTTTTGTCGATTACTGATGATCATTTTATGTGATTTGCCAACTGATAATTCTTCCACGGCTTATCCCCCTTTTGCTTTACTGTTACAATCTATGCTGATGAGGGACAATTCAGAACTATATTTCGGAATTCAAGTACACCTACGTGGCTCTGCTACGGCAAAAATCCTACAGATACTCGAACAGATTCTGGGCTTCTTCTTTTTTGGTGGTTTGTGCAATGTCCAGTACACGTACCTTGACTGTTTTTGTTCCGAATAATATCTCGATGATATCTCCAGCCTTGACATTCAGCGATGCCTTTGCCACTTTTCCGTTGACCAGCACACGTCCGTTGTCGCAGGCTTCATTGGCGACGGTACGGCGTTTGATCAGGCGGGAGACCTTCAAAAATTTGTCTAATCTCATCATATTCTCCTACGAAAAAACTGCTTCAAATGTCACCATCTGAAGCAGTCTCATTTTAAACATTATAACGAATTAAGCGTTTACTAAATCTTTTAAAGCTTTTCCGGCTTTGAATTTAGGTGCTTTAGAAGCTGCGATTGTCATCTCTTCTCCGGTCTGTGGATTTCTACCGGTTCTAGCTGCTCTCTCAGATACTTCGAAAGTTCCGAATCCAACTAACTGGATCTTCTCACCTTTCTTTAACTCTTCTGCTACTACGTCGGTAAATGCTTTTACAGAAGCCTCTGCGTCTTTCTTTGAGATACCAGCTTTCTCAGCGATTGCTGCAACTAATTCAGTCTTGTTCATTTTTATTTCTCCTCCTATGGATTTGTTTTCGTGGATAGTCGTTTATCTACGAATATATTTATACTTGGTTTTTTTTGGCTTGTCAAGTGAAAATGCCCATTTTTCTAGGGATTAAAGCATTTTTTGAATCATATCCAACACTTTTTTTCCTAAATCGACAGATTTCGCGTCTGCGTCTTCCAGAGAAGTCCCCTTAACTCCGATATAAAACTTCACTTTTGGCTCGGTTCCGGAAGGACGGACACATACCCACGCATCGTCTGTCAGTTCATAATACAGTACATTTGAACTCGGAAGTCCGGTCGGTTTTACCACTCCGGTTGCGGTATCCCTTATCGTGTCTGCCTTGTAATCGCGTACCGCAGTCACCTGATAGCCGCCGATCTCTTTCGGCGCATTGCTTCTCAGGGTGTTCATGATCTCCTGAATCTTTGCAAGTCCTTCGATTCCCTTTAAGGTAATAGACTCAACATGATCTTTATAATATCCGTAACGCTCATACATCTCAATCATTGCGTCCCAAAGGGTCATGTTCTTGGTCTTGTAGTAAGCTGCTGCCTCGCAAAGCGTCATAGATGCCACAACCGCATCCTTATCTCTTGCATAGGTTCCGGTCAGACAGCCGTAGCTTTCCTCCATTCCAAAGAGATACGTACCTTTTCCTTCGGTCTCGAACTTGAGAATCTGCTGTCCGATATACTTAAATCCGGTCAGAACCTCGATCAGTTCGATGCCATAATATTTTGCAATGGCATCTGCCATATTGGTAGATACGATGGAACGGATAAACGCGCCGTCCTCCGGCAGTTTTCCATCGCGCTCCTTGCGTTGGCTGATTACATAATCTCCGATGAGACATCCGGACATATTTCCTGTCAATGAGTGGTATTCACCGGTCTTTGAATCCTTTACATAAACTCCAAGACGGTCTGCATCCGGGTCTGTGGCAAGAATTAAATCTGCATTGACTTCTTTTCCAAGCTTTAATCCCAACTGGAAGGCCTCTTCTGTCTCCGGGTTCGGATAACTGACTGTCGGGAAATCACCATCCGGCAGCTCCTGCTCCGGTACTACATACACTTTGGTAAAGCCCAGCTCCTTTAAGACACGGCGCACCGGCAGATTTCCGGTTCCGTGCAGCGGAGTATAGACGATGGTCAGGTCATCCTTTACCTGATCGATGCAATCCTGATGAAGCACTAAGCTCTTTAACTCTGCAATGTACGGATCGTCAATATCTGCGCCGATCTGCTGATACAGACCCGCTTCTACTGCGGCAGCCTTGTCCATCGTCTTCACGGTGGCATAATCGGTCACTTTCTTTACTTCATCCATGATTCCGGTATCGTGCGGTGGGGTGATCTGTGCGCCATCCTCCCAATATACCTTATATCCATTGTACTCCGGCGGGTTATGGCTTGCCGTGATATTGATTCCGGCGATGCATCCCAGCTTGCGCACTGCATACGACAGCTCCGGTGTCGGGCGAAGACTTTCAAATACATATGCCTTGATGCCGTTTGCTGCCAGACAAAGTGCTGCTTCGTCTGCAAACTCCGGTGACATATGTCGTGAATCAAAGGCAATGGCAACGCCCTTGGCTGCGCCATCCACCCCAAGGATATAATTTGCAAGTCCCTGGGTTGCTTTGCGAACCGTGTAAATGTTCATGCGGTTTGTTCCTGCTCCGATGACTCCGCGAAGACCGGCTGTTCCGAACTCAAGATCCATATAGAAACGATCTTCGATTTCTTTTTCATCGTCCTTAATTGCCGCCAGCTCTGCTCTGGTCTCCTCGTCAAAATAAGGGTTGTTCAGCCACTGCTCGTACATTTGCTTGTAATCCATCTCTTGTTTCCCTCCTATGATGTCTTTACTTGGTATTACTATTGGTTACAAATTTGTATCTTATCTCAGTTCGCGCATTTCTTCGCGCTTTCTGGTAAAGAGCTTAATCTTCGTTCGTGGTCGCTGCCAGTGAATCGATCAGATCCGACAACGTATCCAGATAACTGTCCATCGCTTCCGTCCGGGAAGCAGAAGTATCATCGCTGCGATCCGTGTCGTCAGATGTATCGTCATCCTGCGTGATCGCACTGTCTGTCGATGTATTTGCCGAAGCAGTTGATGTGGATGAGGTGTCCCCACCGGACAGATCCTCTTCCCCGATCTCTATCGTTGCCTTGTCGGAATGCACGACCAACTGTCTTGTCCATGCATCATACCCCTGCGCTTCCACCGATAACTGATGCACTCCGTATTTGATTCTGACCGGTGCGGATATGTCGACCTCTTCTCCGTCCACGCAGACTCTGGCCGATTCCACATGAACCGCAAAGGTCATCTCACAAAAACTCGGTCCTTCTCCTTCATATTCGCTCAGATCCACGGTTGTAAGCTGTCCGCGCTTTACTTTTACCTTTTTCGTATCGCCATATCCATCATTGGCAACTGACAGAAGGTACGTTCCCTCCGGAACCTCCATCACCATATTCGACGTGATCGTCGTATAGATCTTTGTCCCCAGATTGATCCATCCGCCCTCAAACAGATCCGTATTGGTCAAGGCAATCGTACCATGCCCTTTTGTCACCCGGACGGATATGATCTCCTTATCGATCCCCTGCACGCAGATCGTATCGTTTTTTCCGATCTGATCCATTGAGACTTCGCTTTTTCCTGAAAAAACGCGCACATTCTCCCCATAATGATACTTGGTATCACCGATGGTCAGCATCTGTATGGAAGGGTCGATCTTATACCGGTAAATCTCCTCCTGATACCAGCTGCGGTCGGTGATCTGTATCGTTGTCAGCCTCGCCTGCGAATCCGGTGTGCCAAGCACCACCGCCCGCCCCGGCTTCAGGTTCGAAATAGAGGTAAAGTTGCCGTATTTATCCAGTATCCGTGTACCGTCCGTATACGAATACTGGACCGTTCGCGGTGAATCTGTCACACCAAAGCTGATCAGCTGATCCTTTTTATTCACCTTGAGTACCAGATAAATCGTATCGTCCTGTCTGGATTCTTCAATGATCGTCACTAAATCTTTTTCCTCTTCGCCCTGCGATACATTCTGATTTTCCTGTGGAAAATGCTCCATCGTGGTCTGTCCTCTCCGGTCAGATCCGCACCCCCACAAGCAAAGCATAAATATAAAAATCCATGGAAAAAAACGTCTGCTCATGGCTGTATTATATACTATTTAATGAGATAAAACAACATCGATAAGAATTCTTGTCGTTTCTTTTCCTGTACAAATAGTTTCTCTAATTTTGTCCCGTATACTCCGACACCCTGACTTTTTTTCGCATTATAAAAACGGTTTGTGATCTTCCAGAATTTTTCCGGAAACAGAAGTCTGGCATATAATTGCAGCAATTCTGCCCGTTCCAAGGGACGTATGGCGTTGTATGCCATCACCAGATCCATTCCAAGTCCCCCGTTCCAGTTGTGCTTCTCCAAAATTTTACGCAAAAAATTCGCCAGATCATAGACCACCGTCTCCCTGCGAAATTTTTCAAATCCCACGATGGCGATGCCCTGCGATGTGAACAGCAGATTGTGCTGATTGTAATCTCCGTGACAGATCTGATCCTTCACTGAGGCGTCGCCGCTGTCCTGCAAAAACTCCTTTGCCTGCAAAGCCTGCGTTATTGCCTCTTCATAAAAAGTCAGGTATGCCCGTTCAAAATCATTTCGCTGCTTTCTCGACCGGGCATAATTTTTTACCTTTCGCATTTCCCGCATCCGTTTGTCAATCGTCACGATATAATCCGGTGCTTCCTGCAGTTCATCCTCCGCAAGCTCCCACCGCTCCAATGCGATGTGAAGCCTCGCAAGAAGCCGGACACATTTTATGACCGCTTCTTTGTTTCTCGTATCACATTCTTCCCCGTAAAAATAAGATCGCAGATAATAATCAGACACCTTTCCCTGCTTCACAAGCTCGTTTTCTTTCGTCCGCACCAGTTGTTCGCAGATGATCCCATGTCTGTCCAGATGTGCCAACAGTTGTTCCAACAGTTCCAATCTATGTACGCTGCCGGAATATTCCATCAGACGATAGCTTCCCTGTGCGTCTGTACAGATCGAAAAGCCCCGACCCTTCATATTTCCCGTAAAATCTATGGGATATCCTTCTAAAATCTGCTCTGTTCGATCATACATGACACAAAACCCCCTCCAAGCGATAGTCCGACGAATCCCGTCTGCTTTATCCTATGTTGGAGGGGGTATATTTATGATTCTTTTATTTGACTCAGCAAATACTCTTTCGTATTCTTCTCCGGTTCTTCCAGTACCAGCTCTAAAAGCCGCTTTAACGTCTCACCGATTTCCTTTCCCTGCGTAATCCCGGCTTCCATCAGATCCTTGCCATCCACCGCCAGATCCCGGATGCACAGGCATTGCTGCTGCCTGCGAATCTCCTGATAGATACGCTCGTAATCATCAATATATAAAAGCTTCTCATCCCGTTTGTAATCGCTTTGCGCCAGTACATCTGCCCGCTTGACCGCAAACAGATCCGGAAACTGCTCGATTCCCACGCGCACAACTGCCCGTCTGACCGCCCGGGCAGTAAGCGGCGGATTATCATCGTGCCATAGGATCAGGCTGCTCACCCGCCGAATCGTATCGTTATCCAGCTTCAGACGGCGCAGGATCTGCTTCGCCATCTCGGCCCCAAGCTTCGGATGCCCGTGAAAATGATCGATCCCTGCTTCATCACTGGTCTTACAGGCCGGCTTTGCCACATCATGAAGAAGCATGGTCAGACGCAGCACCTTGTCAGGCAATACCTGCGACAATGCATGGATCGTGTGCTCGCCCACACTGTAACAGTGGTGCGGATTGACCTGTCCGGTCTCCATCATACGGTCAAATTCCGGCAAAAAATAAGCTGACAAGCCCAGCTCGTAAAGCAGACGCATGTGCTGCGGATGATCGGATACCAGCGTCTTGATCAGTTCCATCTGGATGCGCTCTGCACTGATCTTGCGAATCGTCGGTGCCAGTGTCCGGATCGCCTGCATCGTCTCCGCTTCCAGTTCGAATCCCAATTGCGCACTAAACCGGATCGCCCGCATCATGCGAAGCGCGTCTTCCGTGAATCGTTCTGTTGCCATGCCAACGCATCGTATGATCCCTTGCTCTAAATCATTGATTCCGCCAAACAGATCCACCAGACCTTCCTCATCACTGTATGCCATCGCATTGATCGTAAAATCTCTGCGTCGCAGATCTTCAGCCAGACTTGCGGTGAAGCTGACCTGTTTCGGGTGGCGTCCATCCTCATATTCCCCATCCACCCGATAGGTTGTGACCTCATATCCGGTATGATCCAGCAGAATGGTCACCGTCCCGTGAACGATGCCCGTATCAATCGTTCGCGCAAAAAGTGCCTTGGTCTCTGTCGGCGTCGCATTGGTGGTGATATCCCAGTCTTTTGGCTCTTTGCCCAAAATGCTGTCCCTGACACAGCCACCTACCGCATATGCTTCATACCCGGCATCTCGAAATGTTTGCAATATATACTTTACATGCTCCGGTAATTGAATCTGCATTCCTTCTCCTTTAATGTTTTGCATGTTCTCCTATAAATTCCATTGCGCAGTAGACACGGTCATCCTCTGCGCACAATGCAATGACAAAATTGCCATCGACCCAGCCGTATTTCGGATAGAGCAGGTCACCCAGATGTGCCTGATCCCGATACTCGATGTAAAAATCCCTGATCTGCAGGTCCTGTGGCAGATAACCCATCGCCACCATCAGATACTTTCCGTTGTTGACATGATGATTGCTGTCCAGAAAAAACGGCGATACCACAACCGGCTTGTCCACCGTCACTTCTTCCGGAAGTCTTATTTTTCTTCGTCTGTCATTCATCTCAATCGCCGGCTCCGGCTCATAATTTGCACTGATCTCTTCCGGAATACGAATCGGTTTTCCGGTTTTCAGATCCATCAGTATCCATAGCGAGCTGGCATATGCCATCCGTTTTCCGTCCATATCGGCAATTGCAAAATTACGATACCCGAAAGCACCTGTGATCTTGTTTGGCCATGTCTGGGAATAGATTCTGTCTCCAAGCTTTGGCATTTGTTCCACGACCACATGATAGGACACAATGACCCATCCTACATTTTTTTCCCTCAGATAATCGATTCCGACTCCCAGATCCTCGGATTGTATGGTACTGCAATCCTGAAAATAATCAATGAGATTTGCAATTGTCAGCTTGCAATCTTCATCCACTTCACTGTAACGGATACGACCTTCAAATTGATACATAGCTTTCCTTCCTATTTATGATCTGTCATTTTCTATAGTTCCATGCGCACATGACTTCCGCCGCTGATCTCCTTCGTGACGACGATCTGCTTATCGATCTTTTCCTTTAACTCAGCCACATGGGAGATGATACCAACCAGCCGGTTTCCTTCCGACAGATCGGCAAGTGCCCGATACGCCTGCTCCAAAGTCTCTGAATCCAGCGTGCCAAATCCCTCGTCAACATACATCGTCTCGATCCGGATTCCTCCCGCATTGGCCTGCACCTCATCGGATAATCCAAGTGCCAGAGAAAGAGATGCCAGAAAGCTCTCTCCGCCGGATAAGCTTTTTACACTGCGCACAGTACCATTATAATGATCTTTGACATTTAATTCCAGTCCGGATTGACTTCTTTTATCCGCGGCAGTTTCCATTCGGATCAATTCGTACTGGGATGCGGACATCTTTTGCAGTCGCAGATTGGCTCTGCGGATAATACGGTCAAAATACGCCATCTGCACATACGTCTCCAGCATGATCCGTTCCTTTCCGGGGCCGACTTTACCGTTTGCCGTATTTGCCAGAGCCGCGATCCACTGATAATCCTGCTCCAGACGCTGCATCTCCTTAGATTTTTCTTCGATGCCCCGCTTTTGGTCGAGATTTGTCGTTTTTCGCGTCAGGATCGTCTGTTGCTGCTGCCGCAATGCGCGAATCTCAGCCGTCAGATCTGTCGATTTTTGTCGTTCGTTTTCCAGATCAAGCGTCATGGTATGCTCCATACTTTTTTCCAATCCGCCAATCCTTCCCTGAAGGGCATGGATCTTTTCATTCTGTATACGAAACTGTTTCTCTTTCTCGTCATATCGGGACTGCAGATCGGTCATCTGCTGCTCCAGCTGTTTCTTTTTCGTCTGCGCCTCTTTCGGGTCTGCAAAAGAAAGCTCTTTTTGCAGTTCTGCCCGCTGCAGTCCGAGCTCTTCCAGCTGTTTGTGTTCGCTTGTAACCTGTAAAAGAAGCTCTTTTTGTTGTTGCTCCAACAGTTCTTGTTCCTGTTCGATCTGCGGAATCTGTTTTTCCAGATCTGATTTTCGTTGCATGCGCGCCTGCTCTGCCTGCAAACGTTCCTTGATCGTGGTTCTCCGCTTTCTCTCTGCCACCATCGCTTCCTCCAGACAGGCTTCGATATCGCAGCCATCGCCAAACAGTCTGCGGGCAGACTGCATAAGGGCTTCCTCGCCCAATGCAACCGCCTGCCTTTGTTCTCCGGCCTGTTTGCTTGCGTCAAGTGCCTGCCCTGCAGCTTTCTCCACTTCCTGTTTTTTCTGTTTGAGTTCCTGTTCCCCCGGCACATCCGCTTTCAAGCTTGCCGGATGGGGATGGCTCAACGAGCCGCATACCGGACAAGGGATATTTTCCCGCAGTGTCTGCGCAAGAATGCCTGCCTGTCCATCACGAAACGCCTGATCCATCCTGTCGTATACGGCTTTGATCTCCTGGTAGCTTTGGTCGATCTGTGCATACTGTGACTGAAGCCTTGTCAATTTCTGCCTGTTTTGCTCCAGCCGTTTTGATTCTGTCTGCAACTGTTCCAGCTGTTCTTGTCGCATGGCACAGTTTTCCTGTTCCGTCAGCAATTTCTGCAGCTCGACACCCGCATCCCCAAGCTGCTCCAGCTCCTGCTTTAGCTGCACCATCAGCTCCTTTTTCTTGACGGATGTATCCGTTTTCTTCTGTAGCTGCTTCTCGTGTGTCTCCAAATCTGTCCGGGTACGGTCGATGCGGTCTGTCAGCTCTGCCTGTTTCGTATATTTCGGCAGCTCTGCATCAATCCGGGCGATTTCGGTCTGCAGCGCATCTTTACCTGCGAGCTGCTCTTTTGCCTGCTGCAATGCTTTCTCCAGAACCTTCACCTGCGGCTGTTCCCGCTCATATTCATCCCTTGCCAGCTTTAGCTGCCGCTTGGATTTGTCGATTTCTGTCGCTTTTCCGATATTGGTATTGACGACTGTCAGATCCTGTTCCAGTTCCTGCAGCCGCTGTCGGATCGTCTGTTCTTTCTCCTCATCCGCCAACAAAGCTTCTGTCAAGTACTCCTGCACCTCACCGATGGGATACTCCTGCTCTTTGAGTTTTTCCAGCCGTATCTGAAAGGTCTCCTGATCCGGCGCATAGATGCCCTGCACATACTGATTCACACTCTTTTTGGCATCTTCCCGCTTTCCGTAGACCGCCTTTCTGAGTTCTTCCAGCCGATACTGCAAGGTCTGATAAGGTCCGGTATGAAACAGATTTCTGAAGATTTCCTGCCGGTCCTTGGTTCCGGCCGTGAGAAGCTTTAAAAACTCTCCCTGCGCCAGCATCACGATCTGAGAAAACTGTTCTCGCGTTACACCAAGGATTTCTGTGATGGCATCATCTACAGCCCGAATTTTCGTCACGATATTTCCATCCGGCAGGGTCAGCTGTGCGCCTGCCAATACCTTTTTCTCTCCGCCGCCCCGCTTTGCCATCAGATATTCGGGATTGCGCCGGATCGTATATTGCTCCTCGCCGTGTGCAAACACCAGCTCTACTTCCGTCTTCGTCTCTGGAGCCGCATACTTGGAACGAAGCATGGACGCAGAGCGCAGATTTCCGCTGGCCTCTCCATACAGCGCATAACAGATTCCGTCAAAAATACTGGTTTTTCCCGCACCGGTCGGTCCGGAAATGAGATAAAGCCCGCTTGCTCCCAGCGCATCCATATCCAAAATCGTCTGATCCGCATAGGGTCCAAACGCACTCATCGATAATCTGATTGGTCTCATCACTTGCCCTCCCAAATTTCTTCAACGAGCCCTGTCAACAATTTCTGCTGCTCATCATTCATCGTCTGGTTATTCTGCAGCTCATAAAATTCTTCAAACAGCTCCATCGGACTCTTCCTATGGATCTCCTCTGTCACATCGAGCTCGTTGTTTTGTCTCGTTCGACAATTGTCATAGGACAGCTTCATCAAATGAGGATAGATCACCCGCAGTCTGTTGACTGCATCCAGTATATCCTCCTCGTCTGTCAGCACGATATGCAGATAATCATTGCAATTTGTCGTCTCATAATACTCCTTTGCAGTCAGCTCCTCAAAAGTGCCCCGAATCGTCCGAAGATCACGAACAGGTGTCAGCTCCACCTCACGCACATCCACGTCTCCTTTTTTTCCAAGTTGGATAATTGTCACCGACTTGACCTGTTTTTCCTCTGAAAAAGAATACTTTAATGGTGTTCCGCAATATCGAATCGTTGGTTTGCCAACGTTCTGAGGACCATGGAGATGTCCCAAAGCCACATAATCAAATAATTCAAAGACGGATGCGTCCACCTGATCGAGTCCGCCAATGGACACCTCCTCCGATTCACCTTTTATGGCTCCCATCACGTATTGATGGGCAACCAGGATATTTCGCTCCTCCGGGTTGATATTCATATGGTTGATCGCCACAATGCAGGCATCTGTGTAATTCGAGATGCCTTCCTCCGGAAAAATACTTCTCACATTTGCCGGCTTGATAAATGGCAAAAGATATAGATTCACCTTTCCATGAGAATCCATCAACTCATATGGTTTCACAACTCCATTGTATACAGGTGCAATATGAATCCCACTCCGGTCAATCAGATCCGACGCAAAGGAAAGCTTCACGGATGAATCATGATTTCCGCTGATCACATAGGTATCCACCTCAAGCTTTGCAAGCTTCGTTAAAAACCAATCCAGGAGCTGCACCGCTTCCTCACTCGGCGTCGTCTTATCGTATACGTCACCGGCGATCAGAACACCATCTACCTGTTCTGCACGGATCACATCTAATATTGTTGCCAAAATATACTTCTGATCTTCGATCATGGAAAACTCATTCACGCGTTTCCCGAGATGAAGATCGGATATATGCATGAGTTTCAAGATTTTTCTCCAATCTGTTGCATTCTCTTTTTAAAAAATCCCCTTTTACCGGCTGCTTCCGGCAAAAGAGGAATTTTTTCATTTATTCGTTTGCAATTGTATCATTCTGTTGATCAATAACGATTAAATATTTAACAGATCGCTGTATACCTGCAGCGCTCCGTCTGTATCATGGGCAAGCACACGTTTTGCCAATACCTTACCAAGCTGTACGCCTTCCTGATCAAAACTGTTGATGTTCCATACAAATCCCTGATACATCACCTTGTTCTCAAAGTGTGAAAGCAACGCGCCCAGGGCCTGCGGATTCAGTGAATCGCCGATGATGATGCTGGAAGGACGTCCGCCCTTGAAGCTCTTGTTCTTGTCCTCATCATCTTTGCCGCAGGCAAATGCAACGATCTG
>JALEJB010000122.1 GCA_022768825.1 Lachnospiraceae bacterium | reverse complement strand
TTATTTCATAAGCGTTTCACCTCTCGTACGCACAAAAGTCGTAAGATATACTGTGGGATTACTACATTCACTGGTCGGTTACAGCATCTGACACCTTTTTTTGATCGACGCGTTTCTCGCCCCAGAAGAAGAGGGCGATCGTGCCGGGACCGGTGTGACTTCCGATGGTCGTACCGATATCGTAGATCTCCACATGTCCTTTGAGCTTTGGAAATGTCTCTTCAATCATGTTTGCGACGGCTCTGGCATCATCATAGCATGCAGAATGCGAGATGTAGCAGGATTTGTTATAAGCTGTTCCGTTTTCGGCGAGGGCAGCCATTTTTTTGACCATGGCACGCATCGCTTTTTTCTTGGTGCGGATTTTGTCACGGACAATGAGCTTGCCTTCATGGTCGACGTTTAAGAATGGGCAGATGTTCAATGCATTTCCGATCATTCCGGCCGTCTTGGAGATACGTCCGCCACGGATATAAAAGGTCAGATCAGAGGAGAAAAACCAGTGGTTGACCTCTAATTTGTGTCGTTCTACCCAGCCTGCCAATGCATCAATGTCCATTCCGGTAAAACGAAGGTCCGCCATGCGGTCTACGAGAAGACCGATGCCGGCAGAAGCACCGAGAGAATCGATGACATATAACTTGCGATCCGGATACTTCTCATCCAGCTGCTCTTTTGCAAGCAAAGCGGAATTATAAGTGCCGGAGATGCCGGAACCGAGCGTAATATGGATGATATCCTTTCCGGCTTTTAAAAACTGTTCAAAGAAATCGATATATTCCTGCACATTGATCTGTGAGGTATGTGTCATGGCACCATCTACCATCGCCTGATAGAAATCGGAAAGCGGCATGGATTCACCGAGATCGTCAATATATTCCTTTTCATCTAAAAAGTAGTGAAAACAGATATATTTAATGTTTCTTTTTTGAAAATGTGCTTTGTCGATGTCCGCACAGGAACCACAACTGATTACGTATTCACTCATACCAAAACTCCTGTTATTATTGCTATTATTTTGATAAACAGATCCGTACCTCAGAACCCTGTCAGCATCGAGATCTACTACCACATAATATATAATAGCACACTATGGTAATAAATGCACGAACTTTACCGTATAAAGAGAAAGAAATGTTTTCAACATTTTAACAAGAAGATCATGGAAAATACTTGACGAACAAAAAAAATCTGTTATAATAATTGTCAGTGCAATTAGGAAAGCCTTACAGTTGATGTGCACAATTTTGCAACTGGAGGGAGGTTAGGTGTAAGAATGTCTAGTGTTGTTGTAAAAGAAAACGAGACTTTAGATAGCGCTTTACGCAGATTCAAAAGAAACTGTGCAAAGGCAGGTATTCAGCAGGAGATTCGTAAGAGAGAGCATTATGAGAAGCCTTCTGTAAAGCGTAAGAAAAAATCTGAAGCAGCTAGAAAGAGAAAATATAACTAATTAGTTATGTGCAAAAAAACGAGTAGAGTTTCTACTCGTTTTTTTTGTGCCAATTTATTGGAATAAAACCCAGGCTCGTCTCATACATTGAGATATGGAGGTGAGTCAGGTGTTGGACGAGCAGATCATATCAATTTTTCCAAAGCAGATCAAAGCAGCATTGAGAAAGGCAGCGATCGACCAGAAACAATTAGAAGAGATCCGCGTTCGGGTCAATCAGCCATTGATCTTTATGGATGGAGAACGGGAGTATTACATAGATGCAGACGGCAGATTAAGCTTCGAACTGAACTCGGCAATCCGTGTGACCAAAAAAGAAATCGACGAGATGTTATCTCTTCTGTGCCAGTATTCGGTATATGCTTACGAGGATCAGCTTCGGATGGGATATATCACATTGATCGGGGGACATCGGGTAGGAGTCGTCGGAGAAAACATGACAGGAAGTGGCGGAAGCTTTCGGATGTCAAATGTAGCCTATCTGAACATCCGCATCGCGAGACAGCGGATCGGGTGTGCTTTGCAATTAATGAAGGCATTACAGGGAAATGACGGGTTACACAATACCGTCCTCATTGCGCCGCCGGGAGTCGGTAAGACAACCTATCTCAGAGATCTGATCCGTTGCCTGTCTACCGGCGATGAAGAATCATCCGGCATGAAGGTAGGGGTCGTAGACGAGAGAGGGGAACTGGCGGCAAAATATCAGGGAATTCCGCAAAACGATCTGGGTCCCCGGACGGATGTCCTGTCCTATGCATCAAAAAGTGAAGGGATCTATCTTCTGCTTCGTTCCATGTCTCCGCAGGTCATAGCGGTGGATGAGTTGGGTCTGCCGGAAGACTATGAGGCAGTGGGACGTGCTTTTCATTGCGGTTGTAAATTGATCCTGACGATGCATGGATCGAGAATTGAGGAACTGATGCTGAATACCGGCTTTTTACAGCTGAAGCGAAAAGGTATGCTGGATCGCTTTGTATTTTTGGAAAAGGACGCAAAGGGAAAACGGCGCGCCAGTATCTACAATGAGCGTCTGGAAAGGATTGCGGTATGTTAAAGCTGACAGGAGTGATTCTGGCGGCAGTGGCAATGCCAGGTCTGGTCATCAGTGTGGAGCTGGAGCTTTTGAACCGACAGAAACAGTTGCGAAGCCTGTCGGTGTTTCTAACGTTTTTACACAATCAGATCTGTGTCTTATGTGTTCCGCTTCCGCTTGTGATCGATGCAGCAATCCGACAGGTGGGCAGTCCGTATCAGGAAGTGTGCAGATCCTTTGTCACGAAGCTGGAGCAAAAAAGCGGGGAAGAGGTGCGCATCCTCTGGCAGGACGCATGTCGCGATCAAAAACAAAAATTTGTATTGCGGGGAGAGGAATGGATGACGTTTTTGGAAATCGGAGACGCTTTAAGCGATGGAACGATCGGATTTCGGGAACAGGTTTTTTCGTTGCTGGAAAAACGGGTGATATGTTTGCAAAATGAATTTTCAGACTCACTGGCAGAAAAAAGAAAGATCACACGATTTGGAATTGTGGCGTCGGGATTGTTTCTGATAGTGCTGTTGATTTAGGAGGAACGGATGAGTATCAATATGATTTTTAAGATTGCGGCGGTGGGAATACTCGTCACGATCCTTGGACAGGTATTAAAGCATAGCGGAAGAGAAGAGCATGCGTTTCTCATCAGTCTGGCAGGTCTGATCCTGGTTTTATTATGGATGCTGCCATACATCTATGAGCTGTTTGAGACGATGCAGACTCTTTTTCAGTTGTAGTCATATAGCGAGGTTTGATCCGGGAGTACGATTGTATGCAAATTATTCAGATCACGATCATAGCGATCGTGGGGGTGTTGTTTGCCCTGACTTTGAAAAAAAGTAATCCGCAGTTATGTATGCTGCTGTCCATTGTGGTGTCAATCTGTATTTTTACATTTATACTTGGGCGCATTTCCATATTGCTGGAGGTCATTGAGAAATTGAAAAATCTGACGAAGCTGTCAGATGGGTCTATGCGGATTGTTTTAAAGATGATCGGAATTACATATCTGTCAGAGTTTACGGTAGGTTTTTGCGAGGATGCCGGCTTTTCCAATATCGGTACACAAGTGGAACTGTTTTCAAAGGTGGCGATCCTGATACTGGCATTGCCGGCTGTGGAAGCATTTCTGAATCTGATCGCATCGGTGGTGGTATAGATGAAAAAAATCATATTGGGAATGTTGATCATCGTTTTGACAGGTCTGATGCCGTGGCAGATCCGGGCCGCAGAGCTGCCGGCAGGCGAAGAAGCAGTGGTGGAACCGGACTTTTCAAATCTGGATCAGATGCTTGCGGACGAGGGGAGCGGACTGACCTTGGAAGATCTGTTTTCGCAATATATGGAAGGAAATACGCACGTGGATCTGGGGGCGGTCGGACAGTGGCTGATGGACCGGATACTTGGGACACTCATTGAATGGAAAAATCAGAGTGGCAAATTGATACTGTTGTTGTTGGCTTTTGTGCTGCTTAGGGGACTCTCCGATCTGTTTGACCGGATGCACCTGACAGATTTCTGCTTTCTTGCAATCTACGTATTGCTTTTGTATCAGTTGTTGTCCATGGCATATGGGATGCAGCAGGTGGCGGAACGCTGTATAGACAAGATCACACAGTTTATTTTGTTTATTCAGCCATTGATGTGCTTTGTGATGGTGTTTGCTTCGGGAATGACCGTCACCAATCTGACGTATGAACTGCTGGTGTTGGTATTGTATCTCGTCTCCCATGTACTGAAATATTTTCTGCCCCTGATCATCGTCTATCTGCTCATCGAGTTTGCCAACTATGCATGGACGAAAGAGCAGTTTTCGCAGCTTGCGAAGCTGTTTCGAAAGGGAGTGATATTGGCGCAAAAGGTTGTGATCGGCATGGTGTTTGGAATCAATATGATCCAGAGTCTGGTCGCACCGAGCGTGGATCTGGTCAGAAAAAATTCAGTGGTAAAGACAGTTGGTACACTTCCGGGAGTGGGTGGGGCGATCAATTCCGTGAGTGAGCTGATGCTTGGAACCGGACTGATGATCAAAAACTGCGTCGGAGTCTGCGTGATCATCGGTTTGCTGGTGTTGTTCGCGGGACCGCTTTTGGAAATCGGTCTGATGGCTTTGTTTTATCAGGTACTGGCGGCAATCGTCCAGCCCCTGACCGATAAGCGTGTCTGTGGCGTGTTGGCGGCATTGTCCAGGGCAGGCGTGCTCTATTTTATCGTGTGTTTTACAGCGGTTTTGCTTGTTTTTCTCACAGTCGCGATCTTGTGTATGATGACCAATGTGGGCATGTAGGGGGATGTGATGGAGCATATTTTATTGTCTGTAAAAAATCTGTTTATTGCCTATTTTTTGTGCATGATCCTGCTTCAGTTTGTGGCAGGGAAAAGCTATGTGAAAATGATACGGATGTTTTTGAGTCTGGTCATCCTCGTGATGTTTTTATCGCCGGTGCTGAAGGTGTCGGGAAAAAGCGAGCAGGTACTGCGGGATTTTTTATCTCAAAATCTGTTGGTGGGGCTGCGTGAACTACAGCAGGACTTATCCGGGCTGCCGGCATCAGAACGGCAGCAGTATCTCCTGTCTTACAAAAAAGGACTGGAAAAGCAGATCTTGTCCGCATGTCTTGACCAGGGCTATAAAAATATAGCATGTCAGATCACACTGACGGATGATCTGCAGATCGAATGTGTCCGGTTGAGCGGGGACAATCAAAGCAGCTTAGAACAGTGCAGGAGCTGGTTGTGTGAGATGTATGGATTAAAGGAAGAACAGGTGGTGATCCGGTGAAAAATTCGAATCGGGAAAAATTTGATTTCAAAAAAATTATAAAAAATATCAACTGGAAGGATAAAAATACTTATCTGGTGATCTTTCTGCTGGGACTTTTGCTGATCATCATTGCAATTCCAACGGGTTCCAACCGACAGAAAAAAGACAGCCTTTTGCAGATGGATCGCACTGCAGAGGCAGATGAGCAGGGCGGTGAGACTTCCAATGACAGTGAGCGACAGGTGCAAAGACTGGAACGGCGGCTTGGCGAGATTCTCTCCAAGATCGATCGCGCAGGCCGTGTGGAGGTCATGATCACGCTGGAGGATACTGGGGAACAGATCGTGGAAAAAGATGAAGAAACCAGAGAGGGCACAGGGAGCGAGACAACGGTCTATACAACAGAGGGAAATGTCGAATCGCCCTTTGTCAGCAGAACCTGTACGCCAAAGATCGCGGGGGTATTGGTCGTCGCCGAGGGGGCAGGAGATTCGGTTGTAAAACAGGAGATATTAAGCAGTGTACAGTCATTATTTGCAATTGAAGCACATAAGATTACAGTAGTAAAAATGTCAATGCAGGAGGGTGAAGTGCCATGAAATTAATGAAAAAGAATCAGGTGATCATCTCAGCCTTGGCGCTGATGATCGCCGCAGCCGGTTATATCAGCTTTACATATGGGGAAGACGGCAAGCTGTTGACCAGTTCTGGAGATGTGCAGGATACCTATGAGATCTCGGATGAGGATCTGGTCGCGGATAATGAGGTTTTTGTGGATGAGGAGAATACGGCAGATGTAGCGGCCACTGTGACGGATGACCAGACAGAGGCAGTCAGTGACGAGGCGGCGGATGTCACTGCGCAGGAGGCCAGTCTGGAAAATCCGGGCGAGACGGTGCTTACCGGTACGGTTGTGGACAATGTGAATTTTGCAGTTGAGATGAAACTGAGCAGGGAACAGGTACGTTCCGAGAATAAAGAGAGCCTGATGGATATCGTAAACAGCAAAAATCTGTCCGATGCGCAAAAACAGGCCGCTGTTGATAAAATGGTGATGCTGACGGACATTGCCGAGCGGGAGAATGCGGCAGAGATGCTTCTGGAGGCGAAGGGCTTTACGGATGTGGTCGTCAGTATCTGTGATGACGGTGCAGATGTGGTGCTTGATATGGGTGAAGTCACAGACGCAAAACGTGCCCAGGTGGAGGACATCGTGGTCCGCAAGGGAAAAGTGCCTGCAGAAAATGTCGTGATCAATCCGATTTCCAATACAAAAAATTAATCTTCAAGCCACAGATTGTCAGCTTCCTTCCTTGACAAAAGCTGCATCAATAGATAAGATTACTGTTGAATAAAATTTTTGGGAGGAAGCATTGTGGCTGACTTAAAAAAAGAGATCGAAAAAAGACGTACATTTGCCATTATTTCCCATCCGGATGCCGGAAAGACCACATTAACCGAGAAGTTTCTGTTATATGGAGGCGCGATCAATGAAGCGGGTTCCGTCAAAGGAAAAGCGACCGCAAAGCATGCGGTATCCGATTGGATGGAGATTGAAAAACAGCGTGGAATTTCAGTGACTTCATCTGTACTGCAATTTCATTATGATAATTACTGTATCAATATTCTGGATACCCCGGGCCATCAGGATTTCTCGGAGGATACCTATCGTACACTGATGGCAGCAGATTCGGCTGTCATGGTCATTGACGGATCAAAGGGTGTGGAGGCACAGACAAGAAAATTATTCAAAGTCTGCGTGATGCGCCATATTCCGATCTTTACCTTTATCAATAAGATGGATCGTGATGCCAACGATACTTTTGAATTGCTGGATGAGATCGAAAATGAGCTGGGGATCGCGACCTGTCCGGTCAACTGGCCCATCGGTTCGGGAAAAGGCTTCAAGGGAGTCTATGACCGCAATACGAGAGAGATCATGACCTTCTCACAGACCCTCAAAGGAACCAAAGAAGGGGAAGAAAAGCATATTTCGATTGATGATCCTGCACTGGAAGCAGAAATCGGAGCAGAGAATAAAGAGAAACTTCTGGAAGAGATCGAGCTTCTGGACGGTGCCAGTGCGGAGTTTGATCAGGACATGGTTACAAGGGGAGAATTGTCACCGGTATTTTTCGGATCGGCCCTTACAAATTTCGGCGTGGAGACCTTTCTGCAGCACTTTTTGCAGATGACCTATGCACCGCTTCCAAGGCAATCCAATCAGGGTGAGATCAGCCCGTTTTCGGATGATTTTAGTGCTTTTGTATTCAAGATACAGGCGAACATGAACAAAAACCACAGAGATCGTGTGGCTTTCATGCGTATCGTATCGGGTAAATTTGATGCGGGCATGGAAGTCTATCATGTGCAGGGCGGCAAAGAGATCAAGCTCTCACAGCCCCAGCAGATGATGGCACAGGAGCGAAAAATTGTTGAAGAGGCGTATGCAGGAGATATTATCGGCTTGTTCGATCCGGGTATTTTTTCCATTGGAGATACCCTGACCACCGCCAGGGAAAAGTTTGAATTTGAGGGAATACCGACCTTTGCACCGGAGCATTTTGCAAGAGTCCGACTGGTTGATTCCATGAAACGCAAGCAGTTTGTCAAGGGCGTGACACAGATCGCGCAGGAGGGCGCGATTCAGATTTTTCAGGAATACAAAGGCGGCATGGAGGAAATCATAGTAGGTGTAGTAGGTGTCCTTCAGTTTGATGTCTTGAAATTCCGTCTGGAAAATGAGTATAACGTGGAAATCCGTCTGGAGAATCTGCCGTATGAGCACATCCGATGGATCGAAAACAAAGAAGAAGTGGATATGGACAAGCTTTCAGGCACTTCGGATATGAAAAAGATCATGGATCTGAAAGGCAATCCGTTGCTGCTGTTTGTCAATGCATGGTCCGTGGGCATGACACTGGATCGCAATGACAATCTGAAGCTTTCGGAGTTTGGACGTAATTAAGGAACAAAAAGGAACCAAAGAAAGGAGACATTATGGCAGTAATTAAAGTAACAGCAGACAATTTTGATGAAGTGGTTATGAAGGCAGAAAAGCCTGTATTATTGGATTTTTATGCAGACTGGTGCGGTCCGTGTAAGATGATGGCACCGATCGTAGAAGAGATCAGCGAAGAATATGCGGATGAATACATTGTAGGAAAAGTCAACGTGGATGAGGAAGCATCGATTGCACTCAATTACCGCGTGATGAGCATTCCGATGTTGGTTGTGATGAAACTCGGACAGTGCGCGGCTAAGTCTGTCGGAGCCATCAGCAAGGAAGAAGTGCTGGCACTTCTGAAAAAAGCAGATGATATTCAGTAATTTGGTGTACTGGTACTTGACGATAATTGAAAAAATAATTTATAATAAGGACGTCTCTCATTCTTTGTCAGATAGAGACGTTCTTTATTTTTATCTCAGTCAGATAAGACTCCCACTTCTATAAGTGGTGAGTAACACAAATTCGTCTCAGTGAGAGTACAATCTCTGACTGAGATAAAGCCTCCGGCGGATTGCAGGAATGCGCAGTTGAAGCTGTCTGCAAAGCAGACGCGCATTCCGCAGCAAGAACGCAGAGGCGTTCTTGA
>JALEJB010000103.1 GCA_022768825.1 Lachnospiraceae bacterium | reverse complement strand
ATGGAGAAATCCGATCTGGAAGCAATCGCAAAGGTCGTAGAGGAGCATGATCTGTTTATCCTGAGTGATGAGATCTATGCAGAGCTTTGTTATCTGGACAATCATACGTCCATTGCATCACTTCCCGGCATGAAGGATCGCACGATCGTGATCAACGGTTTTTCAAAATCCCATGCGATGACCGGATGGCGGCTGGGGTATGCCTGCGGACCGAGACGGATCATCGAGCAGATGTTAAAGATCCATCAGTATGCGATCATGTGCGCGCCGACCAACAGCCAATATGCTGCGGTAGAGGCACTTCGCCATGGAGATGAAGATGTGGCGATGATGCGTGAGCAGTACAATCAGAGAAGACGGTTTTTAGTACATGAATTTGAGCGGATGAATCTGCAGTGCTTCGAGCCGTTTGGCGCCTTTTACATATTCCCGAGTATCAAAGAGTTCGGCATGAGCTCCGAAGAATTTGCCACCCGATTCCTGCGGGAGGAAAAAGTGGCGGTTGTACCGGGTACGGCATTCGGAGACAGCGGAGAGGGCTTCCTTCGCATCTCCTATGCATATTCTCTGGAAAACCTGAAAACCGCGCTGGGACGACTGGAGAAATTCATCAATCGTCTGCGGAAAGAACAGAAATCATAAACGGGAGAGACCGATGGCAAAGTTAAACATTGTGTTATTGGAGCCGGAGATTCCGGCAAATACAGGAAATATCGGAAGAACCTGCGTCGCAACAGACACCAGACTGCACTTGATCGAGCCGCTGGGCTTTTCGCTCTCGGAGAAAGCGCTCAAGCGCGCAGGCATGGATTACTGGGGACAGCTGGACGTGACGACTTACGTGAACTACGAAGATTTTTTGCAGAAAAATCCGAAAGCCAAGGTCTACTATGCCACGACCAAGGGAAGACATGTGTACTCGGACGTGCAGTATGAAGAGGACTGCTACATCATGTTCGGCAAGGAGAGTGCGGGGATACCGGAGGAGATTTTAAAGGATCATCCGAATGAGTGTGTGCGCATTCCGATGATCGGAGAGACCAGATCCCTCAATCTGTCCAATTCGGTTGCCATCGTCTTGTACGAGGCACTGAGACAGCATGATTTTTCGCACATGAAGCTGGAGGGCGAGCTGCATCGCCTGTCCTGGGAATCATAAAATCACCCGCTATACAGGTAGTGGGATTTTGTAACTATTCAAAAATCAGGGTAATTTCAAGAAAATACCAATTCTACTTGTGTGAAACGTGTATTTTTTGAAATATCTCTGATTTTGAATAGTTACTTTATTTTTGAGGATCGTGTCATGATAAAAGCAAAAAAACTGATACATAAATACACGAGATACGACGCGGATGGCAATGTGACGGAACAAAAGATGGCATTGACCGGAGTGGATCTGAACATCAAACCGGGCGATTTTGTTGCCATTCTAGGACATAACGGATCCGGCAAATCGACGCTTGCCAAGCATCTGAATGTGCTTTTATATCCCGACGGGGGAGAGCTTGTGGTAGATGGAAAAGATGTCTATGAGGAGAAAAATCTGTGGGATATCAGGCAGAGTGCGGGAATGGTATTTCAGAATCCTGACAATCAGATCGTGGCTGCAGTCATAGAAGAGGATGTGGCATTCGGACCTGAGAATCTGGGTGTGCCATCCGCAAAGATCGAGGAACGAGTGACTTCCAGTCTGAAATCAGTAGAGATGCTTTCCTATCGTACCCACTCACCGAATAAATTGTCCGGTGGGCAGAAGCAGCGTGTCGCCATCGCCGGCGTGATGGCGATGGAGCCAAAGTGTATTATTCTGGACGAACCGACGGCGATGCTTGATCCGGTTGGTCGAAAAGAAGTGTTACATGCCATTCATGAGTTAAACCGGAAAAAGGGTGTGACGATCATTCTGATCACCCATTATATGGAAGAAGTTGTGGATGCGGATTATGTGTATGTCATGCATCAGGGAGCAGTCGTTATGCAGGGGCTGCCGAGGGAGATTTTTTCCCGTGTGGAGGAATTAGAAAGCTACCGCATGACGTTACCCCAGATCACAAAACTGGCATATGAGTTGAAGCAATCCGGCGTAGATCTGCCGGATGGAATTCTGACAAAGGAGGAATTGGTGGAGGCATTGAAACAATGTCGATAGAGTTAAAACATATCCACTATGTCTATAGTGCAGGAACAGCATATGAAAAACACGCCTTGGACGATATCAATCTGACGATCAATGACGGCGAGTTTATCGGAATTGTGGGACACACGGGTTCGGGAAAATCCACATTGATCCAACATATGAATGGGTTGATCAAAGCCAGTGGAGGCGAGCTTTTGTATGATGGGGAAAACATCTACGCAAAGGATTTTTCCATGAAGGAGCTTAGGAATCGCGTCGGGCTGGTGTTTCAGTATCCGGAACATCAGTTGTTTGAGGCGACCGTGTTTGAGGATGTGTGCTTTGGACCAAAGAATCAGGGATTGTCTGACGAGGAGGTAAAGGCCCGGGCATCGGCAGCACTTCAAAGCGTCGGCTTATCGGAAAAATATTATGAACAGTCCCCCTTTGAACTGTCCGGCGGGCAGAAAAGGCGTGTCGCCATCGCGGGCGTGCTGGCGATGGAACCGAAGATGCTCATACTGGATGAGCCAACCGCGGGACTGGACCCCAAGGGAAGAGATGAGATACTGGATCAGATCCAAAAGCTGCATAGAGAGCGAGGCTTGACGATCATCCTCGTGTCACACAGCATGGAAGATGTGGCAAACTATGTGGAGCGCCTGATCGTCATGGACAAGGGAAGCGTGAAGTATGACGGTACACCGCGAGAAGTGTTTGCACATGCGCGGGAATTGGAGCAGATCGGTCTTGCCGCGCCGCAGGTGACATACCTGCTGGCGCAGTTAGCAGAGGAAGGGTTTGCAGTCGATTCCACCGCCATCACGGTAGAAGAAGCAAAGCAGTCGATTTTGGCGGCATTGCATGGACAGAATAGAAGTGAAGGAACAACCATATGATTCGAGATATCACACTTGGGCAGTATTATCCTGCCGGATCCATATTGCACAAATTAGACCCCCGGGTAAAGCTGTTAGGCACGATGATCTTTCTGATTGCGGTATTTTCCTATCGGGGAATCCCGGGACTGGTATGTATCACCGTATGTCTCGCGGCACTGATCAAATTGTCCAAGGTTCCTTTTTCCTATATGGTCAAAGGACTTCGTGCCATTGTGGTACTGCTCGCTCTGACTTGCGTCTTTAACCTGTTTCTGACACCGGGTGAGGTCGTATTCAGCTTTTGGAAAGTCACGATTACAAAAGAGGGAATCAATCTGTCGTTTCGAATGGTGCTGAGGCTGATCTATCTGATCCTGGGCACGTCACTGATGACACTGACGACCACGCCGAACCAGTTGACGGACGGACTGGAGCAGGGCTTGAAGCCGCTGAACCGAATCCACATACCGGTGCATGAGCTGGCGATGATGATGTCCATCGCCCTTCGATTTATTCCGATCTTAATCGAAGAGACGGACAAGATCATGAAGGCCCAGACCGCCAGAGGTGCAAACTTCGACGAGGGCGGTTTGATCCAAAAGGCAAAGAGCATGGTGCCGCTGCTCGTACCGCTGTTTATCTCTGCCTTTCGCCGGGCAAACGATCTGGCACTTGCCATGGAAGCCAGATGCTATCACGGTGGCGAGGGACGCACGAAGCTGCATCCCCTTCGGTATCAGACGAGAGATTACGTGGCATATGTGCTGATGCTCGTATTCCTGGCAGGTGTCGTGGCACTGAGATTTTTCAGCAGTTAAACCTCGCCCCTCTGGGGAGAGGTGGCATGCGTAGCATGACGGAGAGGGGAAAAGAGAAAACGGCGAACGTTCAAATGTGTGGGCAACTCTGCCCACCATTTTTTTGGCCAATCTGCTATAATAAACTTGATTCTTTTGAGTATTCAGTGGAGATGGAACAGTTATGAGAACTACAAGAGAGCTTTTTACCAATATCAGACGAATGGTATCGCCAAAGGAACTGGACAAAGAAGACTTTGACGACATGGATTTTCCTGCCTATCTGAAAAACGTGATGAATGAGCGGGGCATCAAGCCCAGTGATCTGATCGTGCAGATGAATATGGAAAAATCCTATTTCTATCAGATCCTAAAAGGCAGACGTGCCCCGGGGCGCGATTTCCTCATCCATCTGTCCTTTTTGCTGAAACTGAATCTGGACGATACACAGAGACTGCTCAAGATTGCCAATCGACAGCCGCTTTATCCGCGGCTGAAAAAGGATGCAGCCACAATCTATGCGATCACGCACAAGATGAATTATGACAAATACGAAGAACTTATACAATCGCTGGAGCACGAACATGAGTGAGGATACGAATAGAGACATGGAAATAAGGCTGGCGTTTGAACAACAGATATGCAACATGAGAGTCGAGGGAAAATGTTTTCTTCTCGGCTTTTTGTGCATCTTGAAATGTTTTTATCTACGTGTCAAATATGCTATAATGATGTAATTACATGAGACTGCTGATTGAGTACGTACAAGTGAATGAAAGATAGGAAAGGATCGTGAGAATATGAATGAAAAGGAGCTGGAGGATTTTAATCGCTCCTATGAGGACACCATCAAATCCATAAAACTTCCGCAGAGGCTGGTGGATGATTATAAGATCGCAGACTGCCTCAGGGAATCTGAAATCAAAAACATCCTTTTGCTGGAGAAAGAGGATGGTACACGATGGATTTTGAAGGTGTACACGGCAGAATATACATCACTTCTGGAAAATGAATACCAGATCATCAAACAGTTAGGAAAGCTGCATCATTGTCCGGTGCCAAAGCCAAAAGATTTTTGGCATGATGAGAAACATGCGTATTTATTGAGGGAATATATCGCCGGAGAGTCGCTGTATTCCATGTATGAAGAGGGAGAGAACGGGCGCTGCGAGACCATTCTTGAATTGGCGATGGAGCTGTGTTCCGTTATCGAAAAGCTGCATGACGCAAATCCACCCATCATCCACCGGGATATCAAACCGGAAAATTTCATATGGAATAAAAAAGAGGAACGGCTTTACTTAATCGACTGCGATTCCGCCCGTTTTTATAAAGAAGGACAGGAACGGGATACATTTTTTCTGGGGACACCTACCCATGCGGCACCGGAGGCATATGGATATGCCCAGTGCGATGTGAGAAGTGATGTATTTGGTATCGGTAAGACGCTTCTCTATCTATGCTGTGGGCGTACAGATGATAAGGCGGTGGTGGAATGTGATATCCCCCAGGGATTGCTTGGCATCATCAAAAAATGTATTGCCTTTTCTCCGGAAGACCGCTATTCCAAGGTGAAGTATATCTATCGGGATCTGAGCAGGCTATATGACCGGAAATACAAGGGAGGGTCTCCGTCTCATAAAATGAAATATCGCGCGGGAATGCTGGCGGTAGCCCTGTCTGCCTTTAGCCTTGGTGTTGCATTTAGCTTTGGTGTTGTGTTTGACAGAAGTGTTCTCATAAAAAGTAGTAGCAGAGTCGCACAGAGCGGGACGGATTCTGCGCCTGCGGCAGATCAGGAAGAACTGTCGTTTGTTTCAGAAGACCCAGATCAGTCTCTGGCAGAGGCAGCAGATCGAATTTCCATCGATGTGTTACGCTATCGTACATATGTGGACCGGATCGCCACCGGTTACTATGAGATGGATCTGGAGGGAATGGGAAAAGCCTGTGATGAGCTGTTTGCGGAGATGTACGCAGCAGAGGACCTGCAGGCAATTGAGTGGACGGACATTTCCAAGCTGGATGAGATGCCGGAGAATTTTCCCTACAGAACCTATCCCAACCGGTTGTGCGATCCTCTGGCATACTATGATCGCATTCTTTCAACAAAAATCGGGCATTTTGAGGATTATGCAAGTTTGCTCTATAATTTTATGGATTTTTATCTCAATGAGGAGACTGGACAGCCGGATCATCCATTTTACAAATATTGTAACGGGGATGCCGCTGCCCGTGAGGAGAATTATAAAGAGGCATTATATGAAACGGTATGCGCAGTTACCCGGGCAGTCATGGATCATGACGGACTGGAGATGTTGGATCTGTGATAGGGTGTATGATTTTGAAAAAAATCCTAGATTATTGTAGTCGCTCCCCTCGTGGGAGCGACTTTTGTATTGATATATAAAAATACGAAATAGAATTAAAAATACTTTATAATATGCATCAAAGTGGGCGTCTCTGCCCACCATATTTTGGCATGATTATGATATGATGAGCGCAAGAGAGTCAACATGCTCGCATGATTGACGAACGGCGAATTTGATCATGAGCCGGTTTTGCTCATGATATGATGAGCGCAAGAGAGTTTTTGTAATCTTTCGAGCAGAAATATGAGTGGGAAAGGAAGGAGATATACAATGAAGACAGTTAGAAAACAGATCTTACAAAGGATGCTGGCGCTGGTGATGACCGTGTGTATGGTGTTGGGACTCATCCCGACGGAACCGGTAAAAGCTGAGACGACGGGGCAACTCGTGATCGCAACCAATTTTGAGTTGGGAGACAATGGTACCGTAACATGGCACAATCCGGGAAACTGGAATCAGACGGATGATAATTATGCATCATGGAATTCGCAAATTGATTGCAATTCGAAGTCGCTGAAGGTCTATTTTGGATCGCAAACAGCAGAATCAGCCGTTCAAACAATATCGCCCTGGAATAGTAATTCTGCTATCACTGGTATTACGATTGGATATGCATCAGAGTACACTGAGGGCGAAAGTGGAAACAATACAACGACATATACGAATCTCACATCTCTCGCTGACTATTTAACCTTCGAACAGCCAACCTATTGGATGGAAAATGAGCAAGGGAATGGAAGTAACCAACCGTATGCGGATGTGGTGGAAATTCATTTTCATAAGTCCGGATATTATAAGTTTTCGTATCAGGGTAGCAGTGCATACATCAATGTGTCACTTCCGACATTTGGAATCTATACGCAAAATACGGCATCCTGGGAGGCACTGCTGGATGAATCCTATGGATACTTGGGGGAAACTGATAATGTTACACTCTATGCGATAACAAATTATACAGATGAAAATGAGTCTTCCAGAACAGACTTTACGCTTACTTGTAAATCGGGTGAAGAAGAGTTTAAAAAGATTACCTGCACGTCGAATTCGTCTGCGTCAAGTACGCAGGTATATACTTTGACGTTTCGTCCGGATGATATGGAAAAAGATGAAAATGTAGAATTTGATCTATCATATCAGGTAGCTGAAAGTGCAGAACCTGAACATGAACATGTCTATATCACTTTTGTAAAGAGAGGACTTATGGTCATCAATCCGGATTGGGACGGTAATAACCCATACTGTTCGTCGGAGCCATTCTGTCAAAAATCGCTGGAAGATGTTTCCGTTGAAGAGGAAAAACCGGTTTATCTGGGGATTGTCGGAGAGGATAACCAACTGAATCTGATCAGCGATATAGCACAGATATCTGTGGATGATGGTTTGACGATACGGCAGGAAACAGACAAAAACGGTAAAACGATATTTTACATTCAACCGTCGCAAGCGGGAAAATATACGATTACTTGTACAGATAGTGGTAGCAAGGTTTCCGTGAATGCGGTTTTTCCCAAGCTTGCATTTTATAAAAGAGCGGAGCTGAGCAATGACGCGTATATATCGGACACAGCAGACTTTGGTGAAACGGACGGGGATCGCACGATCTATCTGATCGCCAGGGAAGATAAGTGGTTGAAATTAGCAGATTCTGCGGTGCCGGTGTTCTCCTGCGATAATAATGAAAATTCGGTGAATGTTGCAGAGTATATCGATTATGAAGATGTCACGAGTACAGAACCTGTCCCAGGTGCTAAAAAGGTGTATCAGATCAATCTCAAATGGTCACACACCTTCAATTTGGGGGTTCATCTTAGCTATACCGAAGTTGAGGGATCGGCAACAGAGGAGATCTATTCCAATCCGGTGCACTTGAACTATAAAGGTGTAGGTGAACAGGAGCCGGAAGATGACGCTGTCATTCGATATGATGGAGATGACGGCAAGGATCTGTGTGGCTTCTCTGGCTGCTTTGTCACTGAGGAGGCATATCTGACAGGAAGAAACTGGGGCAACGGGGTATATCCGGATCAAATCTTTTACTGGGTGCACGATACCTCGATTCAGAATGTGGTAGACCGTTTGCTGGAAGCGGTAGACAAAGAAGTGGAATTGTATGATCTGAAAGAAGAAAAAACGGTTCGCATGAAATTGCCAAACACCGGCTATATTCTCCTGAATATGAGCTATCGGGACAGCACCGGGAAAGCGGCTGCGCAGAAAGAACAGTATGTCTATGCACCGGCCAGTGTCAAAGGTATTCTGATGAATTCGGATGTCTATGTGTATAGTGTTCCGAAAACACATGCCGAAGGTGGCTACATTGAGGAAGAGGACACAGGAAACAAGATTTATGACGATGTACTGGAGATCCCTCTGACAGTGGATGCAAAAGCAAACGACAAGGGAATAGCGACCAAATTGGATGGAACTACAAAAGATGTGAATTCTAGTCCTGATTATATCCACGGTGTCTGGATCAACGTGGAAAATAAGGGGGCAGTCATAGATGAATATGGCGAAGAGAAACTTGCTACATTTCGAGAAATGGTGGCAGGCAGCACCAAGGATGATCCCAAATACCTGATCCGCAAGACGACTTATAATGAGTCGGAGGACTGCTGGGAGAAAACAGACTTTTACTATGTCATTAACCGAAGTGATGTGGTACTTCCCGATGAAGGGGTACCGGTTCAAAATCTTACTACCCTGCAAGCAGAGCCGTATCGCTGGCCTTCACTTCATGTGAACGCCAGCACCCATGTGAGAGTACAGGGACTTTGGGCTTCGGGTGCCGAGCTTTACGTCGGGTATTATGAGGGCGTCGACAGTGTCAGCACCTATGTGTATGACCAGACCTATACAGCGAAAGATATTGGAAACACGTATCCAGTGTCATATATATGGCGGAATCCACATTATAATACGGAGAAAGAGTATTGTGAGGAGACAGAGGAAACTGCCAGCGTCACCGTCCATGTAGTAAAAGCCGAATCCAACACAAACATTAACGACAACTATTCCGAGGGTGACAAAAAGGCGCAGATCGTTGTGGACAAAGAAGCTATCAGCGATCTGATACCTTTGGACAATGAGCAGGAGAAAAAGACGCTGATCGACGGTGGAAGATTAGATCTTGATATGTCGATTGACAAGGTGGATACAGAGACCGCAGGCGAAGAAGTCACCGGTGCAGTGGATCAGATCAAGAAAAATCAGGGCAACAACAAAAACAAGCAGACCGACTTTGTCGACATTAATTTAAAATATGTGATCAAAGATATCTCGGCGAGTGGTGTGGATAAGAAAGCCCTGACGGAGACCGAGACGGAGATGATTGTATCGCTTCCGTTGAAGGACTCCATGAAGAATAAGAAAAAGTATGTAGTTTATCGTTACCATGAGGGAAATGTAGATATTCTCTATGCATGGATCGACGAAGGCACCGGAAACCTCTGCTTTGAGACAGATCAATTTTCGGTCTATGCGATCGAAGCGGGAGATGGTGAGACGCAGACATCAACCGGAAGCAGCACCGGAGGTACATCAAGCGGTGGTACATCAAGTGGTAGTGCATCAACCGATAGCAGCAAGACACAGACAAAACCGGATGGAACCACGGTAGAGACCAGTGCCGAGACGAAAATGGATGGTACGAAAGTGGAGACTACGGTTGAGACGAAGACCGACGGCACCAAGACAGAGACCGTTGTTGAGACTGCCAAGGATGGTTCCGTAAAGACCACCGAGACCGTGACACAGGCAGACGGCTCTGCTACCAAGACAGAAAAAGAGAACGAGACAAACTCCAAGGGTAAAGACGTGGCAGTGACCACAACGACAAAGACGGATGCTACGGGCGAGGTGACCGCTATCACCGAAAAGTCCGTCATTGCCCAATCTTCTGCTACAACAAGCACAACCGTCACAGTCGAAAAGGATGCTGATGGCACGATCAAGGATGCTTCTGCCAATATCGCAAAGACGATAGCGAGCGGAAACAAGGCAACCGTAGCGGCGTCCATTGTAGCACAGATCGTAGAAGCGGCAGGAACCGGTGACGTACAGATCACGATGTCGGTCCGCGACAGCGATGGCAAATTGAAGTATAAGGTTGAGGTGTCCGCCGAAGACTTAAAGGCAGGAGAGGAACTGTATATCTATAAGCGAAACACCAAGACCGGTGAATATACGATGGTCAATGCCAAGACTTATGAAGTGAGCAAAAACGGAAATGTGGCCGTATCCATGAGCAAGAAAGCCACTTATGAGCTGGTGACGGAAAAACAGGCAGCAGCGATCAACAAGGAGATCAGGAATACGATCAAACCGAAGAAGTCGTCTGCAACTGTAGAGCAGGGAAAGACCGCCAGGTTCGCCTTGAGCGCGAAGGCAAATCCGGACAACATCAAATCCATTGTATATACGACATCGAAAAAGTCTGTTGCCACCGTGAGCAAGAACGGAAAGATTACAGCAAAAGGCACGGGAACCGTCATTATTCAGGCGAAGGTGACTTTAATGAATGGTCAGATCAAGACCATTCGCATGAAGCTGAGAGTGAAAGAAGAATTGTAATCGAACGATGAAAATGTAAAATGAAAAAGGAAAGTCGAGGCAGAGCATTTCTGCCTCGATTTTCCTTTTTTAGGCAAAATGCTTCAATCTGCGCTGCAATCATGATGGAATCAGTCAAAGCTGATGGTAAAATAAAAGAATAAAAAAATTTTGACAAAATAGAACAAACAACAACAGAATTAAAAATATTTAACTCTGTTGCGTGCACGCAAAAGAAATGATATAATGAGTGCAAACGAGTCAACATGCTCGCATGATTGACGAGTGACGAATGTTGATCGTGACTGGTTTTGTCACGATATAATGAGTGCAAACGAGTCAACATGCGAGCATGAAAGGAAGGAGTATCCATGATTAAGCGTGAAATCTATTTAAAACGAATCCGACCATTTTACGAATCGGAGATGGTGAAAGTAATTACAGGGATTCGTCGTTGTGGGAAATCTACCATTATGCGTCAGATCATAGAGGAAATCCAAGACAATGGAGTAGAGGCAGACCATATTATTTATATAAATTTTGAGGACTATCAGTATCGGAAGATATGTAATCCGGATGCGTTATACGAGTATGTGGAAGAAAACATCCACGACAATCAGAAATTTTATCTGTTTTTTGATGAGATCCAGAATGTGGATGAATTCGAACTGGTGATCAATTCTTTTCGGGCCACCCACGATGCAAGTATCTTTATTACAGGTTCCAATTCGAAATTGCTGTCAGGAGAATTGGCGACGCATCTGAGTGGAAGGACGTTGTCTTTCAAAATTATGCCGTTCAATTTTCAGGAATTTTGTGAGTTAAAAAAAAGTGAAGGAGATAATCGGACCTATGACGAATATATGCAGGAATTTTTGGCATGGGGTGGATTTCCTCTCGTGTGCAAGGAAACAGATGAAAATAGCAAGCTGGTTATTCTTTCGAATATTTTTGATTCAGTTGTTTTGAAAGATATTGTGATGCGAAATAAGGTCGCATCCCCTCTGGCACTGGAGAAGGTTTTGGAATATGTGGTGGCAAACACTTCTGTGACCATTTCGGGGAATAAAATTGCAGCATCATTGTCTGATTCAGGTCAACCTGTATCAGCACCGATGGTGTATGACTATTTAAAATTTATTGTTGATGCATGTGTCTGTGATAAAGTTTCAAGATATGATATTCGAGGGAAAAAAGCGTTGGCGTTTGAAGAAAAGACTTATGTTTGTGACCTTGGATTTTTCCATTTGAAGAAGAACCGGGTGAAGGATGAATATAACTATATGATGGAAACGCTTTGTTACAATGAATTGGTTTCGCGCGGATATCAGGTATATGTCGGAAAGACCTATAAAGGTGAGATTGATTTTATTGCAACAAGAGGGGATGAAAAAATCTATGTCCAGGCGGCTTATCTTTTGGCTGATGAAACAGTTGCAGAACGAGAGTTTGGTGCGTATCGGGTCATTCAGGATAATTACCCCAAATATGTGATTTCTATGGATAAGATTGTTTCTTCCAGAGAAGGAATTATTCACATGAATGTGATTGATTTTTGCTTAAAAGGGATTTGAAGGGATTTAAAACTTTAAGTGAAATAGTAATTGCTAGATAAAGTACATTGAAAAGATTATAGACCTTAAATTTGCCTTTAAAATGTGTTCTAGAGGGGATATAATTAGAAAAAAGTTGCTAAAAAGGTCTGTTTTGAAGCATAGCAAACAAACGACGCATCAATCGTTTGCAAAAGTAACTGAGACCCCGTTTTGAGTGGAGTATGGATACCTTTGTTTGATCAATTGATGATGGTTAGTGTTTGATGAGTTCAGGCTTCAGTATAACCTCGTCCGGTGGAATGGGTGAGAGGTTTAAGACTGATAGCAGCTTTTTTTCGTCTCTTGAAGTCATCATTGAAAAAGGTGATTTGTCCCCCAGTTGTTCTCTTAACACACTGTTGATGTGGCATACAATCAGCGATGTATCCTGCACAGTCAGAGAATTGAAACTAGTTCCCTTCGGAAGAATTCTTCGTATTAATCTGTGATTGTTTTCAACCTGGGGCTTTTGCCAAGAAGCCTGTGGGTCACAGAAAAATACTTTAGTTCTTGGAAGACCGGCAGGATTAAATTCGAGCGATTGTGGATCCTTAAATTCAACACCATTATCTGTGAGAATTATGGGGAACAGCCGCTTAAATAGCGCCATACCAAGCATTTCAGTTAACGCATCAAATACTTGAATAACGCTTGCTTGAGTACCGTCTTTCATTAAAAAGATTAGCATGAAGCTGGTTTCACGAAAAATCATTGTGAGGAATACTTTTCCCTTTTCACGGCTTCCTTTGACTGTATCCATCTCGATGATAGGTAAATCAGGATAGGCTTCTGTATAACTAAGGAAATCCTCATAAGTTCGACCTTGACGATATTGATATTCCAACTTAGTAAGTGTCTTTTTTGAACGGCGTTTCCTATAGACTACCTTTTTCGGAAGATCTATATTTCTGACCTTAAATATATTTTTATCTATGTAATTATAAAGGGTTCGTTCGCTAACACTTAACTGATCAGCGTGCGATGTACAAATGTGATTTAATGATTGACCTTTAGCTATTAGAGGTGTAATAATCGCTTCTATTTCACGTAATTCATCAGGGGTTTTACGGATTCCTTTATGGGCATCTCTAACAGTTTTATGATGAGAAACGTCTGCTTTATGAGCAGAATAATAAGCCTTGTTTTTGTTACATTTAGACTGCGTTGGACAGTTGCTACATACGTAAGGAGGTTTATCAAGCTCAGGACACTGACTTGAAATATAACCAGGACAAAAGTCAATACAGTGCTTGTCTTTGTGACATCTTTTACATCGATAGCCAGAGCATCTGTGAGATGATCCTTCTTCGCAAGCTGTATTAATAAGACAATTTTTGTATTTTACGCAGTCATTTTCACCAGGTAAAGGTAATCTGTTAACAAAACAGCGATAGTTAAGAACTTCTCTTGCAACAGTAGAAGCAGAGCGGTTTAAGTGCCTGCCAATTGTAGCGAACGAGTAATCTTGTTGTATCATTTTTTCGATAATGATACGTTCAGGTAAGGATAGTTGTTTTGGCATAGTAGCCTCCTTCCTGATCAAACAAAGGCAACCTAATTATACCTTTTTGCAAAAGTAACTGCTAGTTTGCAAAAGTAATTGTAGGCATTATCTAGCAGTTAAAAATGCAATTAACGAAGGGATTTAAAATGCAAATGTCCGTTTTATTGTACACGTATTGCTATATGATTGAGTTGAAAAGGTTCAAGGATGAACAATAAAACCTTGTAACAGCAGTATTAATAGAAAGACATGAAAAGGAAAATGAATGGAAACGTATATTGCACATCAAGATGAAGTCAAGCGTATACAATTACTGAGGGATCATATTCGGGGAGTTGAGAGTATTGCGGCAGGAGAAGGTGAAAAGCTAGGAATTTCTCAGACTATGCGGTTAATTGCGCTGTTCCATGATATGGGGAAATACAGTGACGATTTTCAGAAATATATCAGACAGACATCGGATGAAGAAGTGCACAGTAAGGTAAATCACACCTCAGCAGGAGCTGAAATTTTAATGAATCTGTATCAAAAGAGCTGGGGAAATGATAAGCTTCAGCCGGTAATAGAGATGCTTTGCTATGTCATTACAGCACATCATGGACCGTATGACATGGTAAGTATAGATGATGAAGATAAATTTACACGACGACTCAATGAAGTTGAAGCGCAGGAAGCAAGAATGGTATTTGAGCGTTGGAGCCGTGACCTTCGTATCAATATTTCAGATATGGCTGAACTTATGCAAGAGGCATGTAAGGAATACAACACGGCTTTTGTGCAGAAATTCCGGGACATAAGCGATGAGAAGGAATATCGATTCTATCAGGGTTGCTTTGTCCGCCTGCTGTTATCCATGCAGATAGATGCGGACTGGACGGATACCGCAAATGCAATGGAGCCGGAACTCATGGAAGAACTTCCAGAGACTGCTTCGGTTATAAAAGAAGCATGGAGTCATTACTGCGAATATATGGAAACGCTACAGTACAAATCAGCAGGGAAACCAATGTCGAAAAAGGAGGTTCAGATCGACCAGCTGCGTACGCAGATCCAGCAGGAGAGCCTTTCTTTTACGAAACATCCTTCTGGCATATACTGTCTTGCAATTCCGACGGGGGCAGGAAAGACACTGACATCTCTGGGATATGCGTTAAAATATGCGCAGGAAAGAATCGGGACGAAGGAATCGGTGGAACGGATCTTTTACATCAGCCCTTATATATCGATCACGGAACAGAATGCTCAGGTGATGAAAGAGGCGGTGGGTAATGCTGACTGGGTAATGGAACATCACAGCAATGTTGTAAATTCAGATGACAATGCAAGAAATGCAGAGACATCCTGGGAGGAAACCTTTATCTGCACGACGATGGTGCAGTTTTTGAACACGCTCTTTTCCGATAAGAAAAAGAGTATCCGGCGTTTTCATCGGTTAAAACATGCCGTTATCATACTGGATGAAGTACAAGCACTTCCGGTAAAGACGATACATACGTTTAATCTGATGATGAACTTTTTGAGTCGTATATGCGGCAGTACGTTGATTCTTTGCACGGCGACGCAGCCGATGCTGGATGCGCCGGACATCAGAAGAAAAATAGAGTACTCTGCGCCGCGGGATATGATCGTGAACTTGGACAGGAAGTTTGCAGCATTTGAGCGTGTGCAGATCGACACTGCTCTTTTGGATATGAAAATAACGGCGGAAGCCCTTGCCGAACAGATTCAAAAGACTTTTTTAGAGGTTCACAGTATTCTTGTTATCTGCAATCGTAAGGATTCGGTTGCAAATTTATATGACAAGTTGAGCGAACAGTGTGAAAATACAAATATATTTTATCTTACGACAAATTTATGCGCAGAGCATAGATGTGAAGTGCTTGCGCAAATTAAGGGGCTATTGGGGAAGGCGGCTCAGAAGACCTTGATCATCAGCACAAACCTGATAGAAGCGGGTGTGGATCTGTCTGTAGAGTGTGTGTATCGTTCTCTGGCAGGAATTGACAGTATTGCGCAGGCAGCAGGGAGATGTAATCGTAACGGAGAATTAGACAGGGGAACCGTCCGGGTGTTCGAACTTGAAGGGGACGAGCCGGGACATCATATGGACGAGCTTTTAGCTGCTCGGCAGAAAACCAAAGAAATCCTGTATCGGCATAAGGTGGCGCAGGCTTCGGAGAGTATTTTGTTCCCGGAATGGATGCAGCAGTATTATGAGATCTTTTATGGTGAATTGAAATCCAAGATGGATTTTACCCTCACAGGAAGACTTCAGGGCGAGACAATCTTTGGATTACTCAGTGAGGGATTTTCAGAGACAAGAGCAGCACATTCGATGCGTCAGGCTTTTCAAACAGCTGGGGCAGCTTATGAGGTGATTGCGGATACCGGATTTACGGTGATCGTACCATATGGAGAAGGAATGGGACTAATTGGCAAACTTGAGCAGAGCACAGAGAAAGAAAACATCCGATATTATCTCAAAAAATTACAGCGATATACAGTTGCTGTTTATTCATATAAAGTAGAACAATTATTAAAAAAGGGTGCAATACGGGAATGCTGTACGGTTCCGGATGTTTATATTGCATTTGGGTACGACGAGAAAAAAGGACTTACGGATATCATGCCGGAAGCCATATTTTGAAAGGAAGTGAAGAAGTTGGAAAAAGCAAACAGTATCGAGTATAAGGTATATGGGGAATATGCTCTTTTCACGGATCCGCTGACGAAGACAGGCGGTGAGAAATTCTCTTATCAGGTGCCGACCTATCAGGCACTGAAAGGAATTACGGAATCCATATACTGGAAGCCTACGTTGCAGTGGGTGATTGATGAGTGCAGGATTATGAAGCCGATCCGGATGGAGGCGAAGGGAATCCGGCCGATCAAGTATCATGGAGGAAATGATCTTGCCACCTATACTTACCTGAGGGATGTCGAATATCACGTGAAGGCGCATTTTATTTGGAATGAAAACCGACCGGAACTGTCAGCAGACCGTAATGAGGACAAGCACTACCAGATTGCGAGACGCATGTTAGAGAGGGGAGGCCGCAGGGACATTTTTCTCGGAACAAGGGAATGTCAGGCCTATGTGGAACCGTGCGGCTTTATGGATGCCAAGGGTGCTTACGATGAAACGGATCTGTCTTTCGGCGTGATGGTGCATGGGATCACTTATCCGGACGAGGCTGTGCGAGAGGAAGAAAAGGGGCATATGACTACACGACTCTGGAATGTTTCGATGCAAAAAGGCATTATTCATTTTCTGCAGCCTGAGGAATGTGAGATACGGAAGATCCTGCATCCGGCAAAGACAAAGACTTTTGGAGCAGATAATTTTACAGGGCTGCAGGAGTTTGAAGGGAGTGATTTGTTTGGGCTGGATTGAGATGTTGAGCAAAACCTATGATGCGTGCAGTAGTCTGGTGGGAGTAGAACTGGATGGCGGATTGACACTCCTGCCGCTGTCACACTCTACTGCAAATGCACAGATTGAACTGGCGGTGGATATGGATGGAACGTTGGTAAGAGAGTTGACATCTGCGGTAGAAAAAAACGGACGGAACGAAGTTACCGTCATACCAGTAACGGAGGACTCTGCGGCGAGAGGCAACGGAAATTTTCCACACCCGCTATGTGACAAACTGTGCTATGTAGCAGGAGATTACAGCGAGTATACGGGAGAGAAGAAGGAGGAGTATTTCGAAGCATATCTGAATTTACTGAGCAGGTGGACAAATTCAGAATATGGAAATTCATGGCTAAGAGCAGTGTACCGATACGTGGAAAAAGGAACGATGATCGAGGATCTGGCGTCGATGGGGCTGCTGAAGCTGGATGAGGCAGGAAAACTGTCCGACAAAGAGAATAAGATGGGGCAAATCGCGCAGACAGATGCATTCGTGCGATTTGCTGTTGTGGAGGACGGGCGGAAAACAGATTTGTGGAAAAGGCAGGAGATGTATGAGGCCTATACAAATTATTATCTTTCGCGTACAACCGAAAAGGAACTGTGCTATGTCAGCGGCAAATATGAGACTTGCACGGAGAAGCACCCGTCTAAGATACGAAACACTGCGGATAAAGCAAAGCTCATTTCCGGAAATGATGACGCTGGGTTTACATATAAAGGCCGGTTCTCTGACAAGAAGGAAGCGGTGTCCGTTGGATATGCAGCCTCTCAAAAGGCGCATAATGCCCTGCGCTGGCTTTTAAAAAAGCAGGGATATCTTGAAGATGGAAATGCGGTTGTACTGTGGAAGCTGCCTGATGGAAAAAATGAGAATGCAGAGGCATTAGCAGAACTGAAAGTACCGGATATTTTTGGGGATTCCTTACAGGCGTTTTCGATTCAGCTTGATGAGGAAGATGTAAATGATGAGAAAAAACCAGAGGTGGAACCTAAAGAAGAAATCCATACAGGCGAGCGTTATGCGATGCGTTTAAAGCAGGCGATGCAGGGATATGCAAGAGACGTAAAGCCGGACGATAAGATTGCCATGATTGTGTTGGATGCTGCGACTACAGGAAGACTGTCAATCAACTATTATCATGAATTTGCAGGAAATGAATTTATAGACAGGGTGATTGAGTGGCATGAGCACTGTACCTGGCAGCGGTGGGTTCGCCCCAAGAATGCGAAAAAGCCTATTCTGGTTAAAACCGCACCTTCGCCGAAAGAAATAGTGCTGGCAGCTTTCGGAACACAGCGGGGAAATGGGTTCCTTGACTGCGATCCGGAATTAAAGAAGAGTACCATACAAAGAATTTTGCCGTGTATCGTTGGTTTGAGTTCAAAAATTCCGAAGGATATTGTACGGGCGGCGTTAAGCAGGGCTTCCAATCCCCAGGCGTACAGCTCATTTGTGTGGGAAAATCAGGTACTGGCGGTGGCATGTGCAATGCTCCATTATAATCAATACAAAGCAGAGAAAGAAAGGGATGAGAGTATGGAATCAGAAAAGCAACAGGAGAAGGAACGGGCGGAACTGTTCGGCAGGCTGCTGGCAATTATGGATGCGATTGAGCGAAAGGCAACGTACAGCTCGGAGCAGGAAAATGCAAATAAGCGGCTCACAAATGCGAAGAAGCTTTGGAATGCCTATACACGAAGACCGATGACGACATTCGAAAGACTAAATCAAAAGATGAAACAGGCATATGAAGGAAGGCTGACGGGTGGTACAGCTTCCTTTATGGAGGATGAGATTACAAATTTAGTAAACAGGCTAAATGAAATCAATGGTTTCACGAATAAGCCGCTACGTGAGGAATATCTGCTTGGATATTGTGCGCAGAGAGAAAAGATGAAGTGGAATAATGAGGAAAATAACGAAAGGAAAGAGAATGAAGAAGGAGGAAATGAATAATGGGGAAATTTACAAACAAGATTGATTTTTCAGTGTTGGTGATGGTGAATCATGCCAATCCGAATGGAGATCCACTCAACGGAAACCGGCCGCGGGAGGATTATGACGGATACGGGGAAATCTCAGATGTCTGCATCAAGCGTAAGATCAGAAACAGACTGCAGGATATGGGAGAGAACATTTTTGTTCAGAGCGAGGAGTGTTCGGATGATGGCTGTAAGAGTCTGGCGGACCGCGCGAAAGCGAATGAACGGATGCAGGCGGCGTTAAAGGCAAAGGATAAGGACGCATATATGAAAGCGGCATGTGATACATGGCTGGATGTCAGGGCATTCGGACAGGTGTTTGCATTTAAGGCAGTGACATTTTCAGCAGGGGTTCGTGGACCGGTTTCCGTTCAATCTGCATACAGTGTGGCGCCCATTGATATCGAGAGTATCCAGATCACGAAAAGTGTCAATGGTGAGACAGGGGAAAAGAAATCTTCGGATACAATGGGAATGAAGCATCGTGTCAATTCTGCGTTATATGTGATCAAGGGTAGTATCAACCACCAGCTTGCGGAAAAGACCGGATTTTCCGATGAAGACGCAGACAAAATAAAAGAGGCGCTTCGCACCTTATTTGTCAATGACAGTTCTTCGGCAAGACCGGACGGCAGTATGGAAGTGGTAAAGCTGTATTGGTGGAAGCACAATTGTCCGATGGGACAATACTCGTCTGCAAAGGTACATCGTCTGCTGGAAGTGAAAGCAAAGAGCGAGGAACCGAAAACAATTGAAGATTACGAGATTACCTTGAACGCTCTACCGGGATTGGATGTGGAAGTAATTGAAGGAATATAAAGAAGAAGATTACCTGATGCTTTCCGGAATACAGCACTTCATATTTTGCAGACGTCAGTGGGCGTTGATCCATATCGAGCAACAGTGGGAAGAAAATTTTCATACGATGGATGGAAGAATTATGCATGAAAATGCACATGACGGGTTTTCGTGTGAAAAGCGCAAAGATACGATCATATCCAGGGGGATGCCTGTTTATTCCGGAACCATGGGAGTCAGTGGGATTTGTGATATCGTAGAGTTTAAGCATTCAAAAGACGGCGCATATATCAGAAAATTCGATGATACATTTGAAGTGACTCCCATTGAGTATAAGAGGGGAAAACCCAAAAAAGATGCATCGGATATTTTGCAGGTTGCGGCACAGGTGATGTGTCTGGAGGAAATGCTATCGTGTACCATAGAGAAAGGGGCACTATTTTACGGACAGACGCGGAGACGGATGGAGGTACCTGTTACCGGGGAACTGAGAAAGCAGGTGTCTGACATATTTGCGGAAATGCACCAGTATTATGAACGGGGATACACACCGCGTGTAAAAAAGTCAAAGGCATGCAGCTCCTGTTCATTGAAAGATATTTGCCTGCCGGAACTGGAACGGGCGAGAAGTGCCAAAAGCTATGTCAAGAGATACCTTGAGGAGAAGCCGGAATGAAAAAGCTTTTGAATACTCTCTATATTACATCAGAAAAGAAGTTTCTTTCTCTGGATGGCGAGAATGTAGTTGTCAGGGAAGACAATTGTGAGGTTGGCAGAATGCCATTACATAATCTAGACATGATCGTGACATTCAGCCGTCTGGGTGCCAGCCCGGCACTGTTCGGGAAATGTGCAGACAATGGGATTTCTCTTGTTTTTCTGAACCCAAACGGTTCCTATCTTGCAAGGGTGGAAGGCAAAACAAGAGGGAATGTTCTGATTCGCAAAAAGCAATACCAAGTGTCGGCCAATGAGGAAGAAAGTTTGGAAATTGCAAAAAACTTCATCCTCGGGAAAGTATATAACGGCAGGTGGGTGGTTGAGAGAATCAAACGGGATCATGCCATGCAGGTCGATGTTGTCAAATTGCAGGAAGTATCAGAACAATTGCAGGAAGGGTTGCGCAGAATCGCAGTGTGTAAGGATGTTGATACATTGCGTGGATATGAAGGGAAAATGGCTGCCAGCTATTTTTCTGCATTTGATGAAATGATTCTTCAACAAAAAGATGATTTCTTTTTTAAAGAAAGGAATCGACGCCCGCCGCTTGATAATGTGAATGCGTTATTGTCCTTCTGCTATACACTGCTTACCAATATGACGGCAGCTGCGCTGGAAACAGTCGGGCTTGATCCGTGTGTGGGATTTATGCATGGTGATCGTCCGGGGCGGTACTCTCTTGCGTTGGATCTGATGGAAGAACTAAGACCGGCATTAGTCGATCGTTTTGTTCTGCGTCTGATCAACAAAAGAATCGTGACAGCAAGAGATTTTACAAAAAAAGAAGATGGTGCAGTCCTGATGTCCGATGAGGCAAGAAAACTGGTCTTGTCGGAATGGCAGAAGAGAAAGCAGGAAGAGATCGTGCATCCGTATCTTCAGGAAAAAATACAATGGGGAATGGTTCCACACGCGCAGGCTATGTTGCTGGCACGTTACTTGAGGGGAGACATAGATGCGTATCCACCATTTTTTTGGAAGTGAGGAATGGTTGATGTTGATTCTTATAACATATGATGTGAATACAGAGAGTGAAGCAGGAAAACGAAGATTACGGCGCGTTGCAAAGCAATGCGTTAATTTTGGAGTGAGAGTACAGAATTCTGTTTTTGAATGTGTGGTGGATGGGGCGCAATGTCGTGAATTAAAGGGAAATCTTGATCATATCATTGACCACAAAAAAGACAGCATTCGCATTTATTATCTGAATGACAGGCAAAGACAAAAGATCGAATGTCTTGGTGTAAAAAAAGGAATATTAGTAGACAAGGATACGCTGATATTCTAGGCTGGTGCGAATGAGAAGCGAACATAGAATCCTTGGAGATTCGCACCTTATATTTAATGCAATTTTGAATATTATTCTTTATTTCTTTGCAGGAAACGATCTGCAATTGTGAAAGATGATAAGTTTCCGTGATTGAAATGAAGAGAACTTTGTGCAAAATTGCTGTCGCTCCCCTTGCGGGAGCGTGGATTGAAATAATAACAAAGTATTATATAAGGAAGTAACCGGATCGTCGCTCCCCTTGCGGGAGCGTGGATTGAAATATGTTATACTTAACCTAAAAACTAGGCGGTGTTTGTCGCTCCACTTGCGGGAGCGTGGATTGAAATACCGGTACGTCGTACATGTATTACACGGAGATCTTGGTCGCTCCCCTTGCGGGAGCGTGGATTGAAATCCGTGTCGTGCTCCCGATACCGGCGCCACCCTTGTCGCTCCCCTTGCGGGAGCGTGGATTGAAATAGAAAGCACAAGAAACACGGCGAACAGAATAAGTCGCTCCCCTTGCGGGAGCGTGGATTGAAATGCTGACTCGGACACCGGTCGAGATCAGGAAGTACGTCGCTCCCCTTGCGGGAGCGTGGATTGAAATTACAATGTACGAAACCTTTGCAGCCACAAGCGAGTCGCTCCCCTCGCGGGAGCGTGGATTGAAATCGGAAAGTCAAGTATCTCCGTGATGATAGCGAGAAGTCGCTCCCCTCGTGGGAGAGTACAGCGTTATGATAAGTTAAACAGGGGTCTTTTGAAACTGTTGCAAAAGCACGCAAAATAAACGGAAAAGTAATTATAGAATTATCAATCGAAAACAATGAATATTTGTAACAAGGAGAATTAAAAAAATGACTGAAGAAACACAAGCTGACAAGTCCGAATGGGTGTCAAGTTTAAAAGAAAATACTTTGAAACGTGTGATGCTTAGAGTCGCATACGACGGAACTGCATACTGCGGATGGCAGCTTCAGCCCGGTAAGCCTACGATTGAGGGGGAACTAAACCGGGCACTGTTGGAACTGCTGGGAGAAGAGATCACGGTCATCGGCGCGAGCCGGACAGATGCGGGGGTACATTCTCTGGGAAATGTTGCGGTATTTGATACAGATACCCGTATTCCGGCTGATAAAATCTGTTTTGCGCTCAATCAGAGATTGCCGGAGGATATTGTCGTACAGGAGTCAACAGAGGTGGCGGCGGACTTTCATCCGAGACACAGCAACAGCAGAAAAACCTATGAATACCGCATCTTAAACCGAAAAATGCCATTGCCCACTATGCGACATGATACGTACTATTACTATCGAAAGCTGGATGTGGAAGCTATGCAGCGCGCAGCGGATCGTCTGGTAGGCGTACATGATTTCAAAAGCTTTTGTTCCGTGCATTCTCAGGCGGAGACCACGGTTCGCGAGATTTATTCCTGTGAGGTGATCCGCGACGGGGAGATTATCCGTATCCGCGTGACAGGAGCCGGATTTTTGTATAACATGGTGCGCATCATAGCCGGAACCCTGATTCAGGTGGGCCTGGGCGAGTACGCGCCGGAGCAGATCGATGCGATACTGGAGGGCTGTGACCGCAGCCTTGCGGGACCGACAGCGCCGGCACACGGACTGACGATGATTGGAATTGAATTTTTATAGAACGAACGAG
>JALEJB010000102.1 GCA_022768825.1 Lachnospiraceae bacterium | reverse complement strand
GGGAGATGGCGGAATGCCATCCGCGCATTCATCCACGGTGAGCTGTCTGGCGGTATCCGCAGGGATTGTCTACGGTGTAGATTCGTTTCCGTTTGCGATCTGTTTGATCTTTGCGTTTGTCACAATGAGGGATGCAATGGGCGTACGACTTGAGACTGGAAAACAGGCTGTACTGTTAAACCAGATCGTACAGATTTTTTATAAAAATAACGATATGCAGCCACAGGAGCGACTGAAAGAATTTGTGGGTCATACACCGACACAGGTGTTTTTTGGTTGTCTGACAGGATGTGCGGCAGCATTTTTATTAAATCTGATTTATGTTTAACAGCCGGCTTTCTTTGGAAACCTGAGATGTAACCCATTATGTGAAGATAAATTTAAAGTGGGTTGATATTCAATTGAGGAATTTAAAATGAGAGATCTGACAAAAGGAAAACCAATGAAATTGATCGTCATGTTTGCACTGCCTTTGCTGATCGGATATGTCCTGCAGCTTTTTTACAGTCTGGTGGATACGCGAATTGTCGGCTCTGTACTGGGAGAGACAGCATTGGCGGCAGTTGGAGCGACGACCTCGCTCAGCTCGATGATTGTCGGCTTTTTACAGGGGCTGACAAACGGGTTCGCAGTCGTGGTTGCCCGTTTTTTTGGCGCACATGATGAGCAGGGAGTAAAGAGAACGGTAGCGGCATCTCTGACACTTGCGTTGGGAATGAGTGTCACGCTGACTTTTTTGGTGCTGGTGGGATTAAAACCGATTCTTCGTATGATCCACGTGGGTGATGACATTTTTGCATTGAGCTATCAGTACATATTTGTTATTTTTGCGGGTATGACAGTTTCTATGCTGTACAATATCTGTGCATCTCTTCTCCGAGCCATCGGGGATTCGGTGACACCACTGATCTTTTTGTTTGTATCGGTACTATTGAATGTGTTTGGCGATCTGTTCTGCATCTGCGTGTTAGGCATGGGTGTGAGCGGAGCGGCTTTTGCGACAGTCGTCGCCCAGTTGATCGCATTTTTGGCATGTCTTGTGTATATTCGCGCGAAGTATCCGATCCTGCATTTGTCGAAAAAGCATTTTGTATTTTCGAGTGGATTGGTGCGGGAACTCATGGGAAGTGGTCTTTCGATGGGACTTATGGGATGCCTCGTCAATATCGGAAGCGTGGCACTGCAGACGGGAATCAATACGCTGGGACAGTCGATCATCGTGGCGCATACGGCTGCCCGCAAGATCACGGAATTGTTTATGATGGCGTTTGGTGTCATTGGAATGACGATGGCGACCTATGCAGGTCAGAATTTCGGCGCCGGAGAGATGGAACGTGTCAAGCAAGGCGTACGGGACGCCTTGAAATTGATGTTTGTCTGGTGCACCCTGGTTGTGCTCTGCAGTTATACAATGGCACCGATTTTGATCAGGCTGGTCACAGGTACAAGCAATGATGTGGTGATCACCAATGCGACAGCATATCTGCGATTTGATACGATATTATATTTTGTGACAGCAATCATCATTGTACTCCGCAATACGATGCAGGGGATCGGCGATCATGTGACCCCGATCGTATCCAGTGGAATAGAGTGTATCGGCAAAATCATTGTCGTCAATGTGCTCGTTGCGCCGTTGGGTTATTGGGGAATCATCGTTGCGGAACCGATCACCTGGATTTTTATGGTCATTCCGCTGATCGTACAGTATCTGAGAAATCCGGTTCTAAACGGAAAAGATCATACAGAAAAGCAGGTGTAGCTTATGCCAAAAGCAGCAGGACAGAAACTGAAAATATTATATATCATGCAATGTCTGATGGAAGAATCGGATGAATCGTCGCCGGTTTCTACCGCCCGACTGATCGGCTATCTCATGCAATACGGTATTCGGGCGGAACGCAAATCCATCTATGATGATATCGCGGCACTGCAGGATTTTGGTATGGATATCATTACGGTCAAAGGAAAGCCGGGTGGCTATTATCTTGCCAGCCGGGAATTTGAATTGGCGGAATTGAAGCTGCTCGTGGATGCGGTGCAGGCGTCGAAATTTGTGACACCGAAAAAATCCAGAGAATTGATCGCCAAGCTGGAGCATTTGACCAATAAAGTACAGGCAAAACGATTGCACCGTCAGGTGGTAGTTGCCGGGCGCGGAAAATCGGAAAATGAACAGATCTATTACAATGTAGACGCGATCTATGATGCGATAGCGGCAAACCGGCAGATCCGGTTTCAGTACGCGGACTGGTCGCAGAAAAAGGAGCTGGTTCCGAAAAAGAACGGAGCTTTTTATCAGGTGAGCCCGTGGCTTCTGATCTGGCAGGATGAAAAATATTATCTGCTTGCCTTTGATGATCAGGCACGGATCATCAAGTATTATCGTGTGGATAAGATGCTGAAGATTGCGTCATCCGAGCTGGAACGTGAGGGTCTGAAGGAATTTCAACGACTGGATCTGGCGGGATTTGCCAAGAAAACGTTTGGAATGTTTGCGGGAGAAGAACGAAAACTGTCGCTTCGGATCGAACGGCGACTGATCGGTGTGATGATCGACCGTTTCGGAACGGATGTGGCACTTCGCCCTATCGACGAGAGGT
>JALEJB010000013.1 GCA_022768825.1 Lachnospiraceae bacterium | reverse complement strand
AAATAGCAGATTTCATAAAAAAGTAGTTGCTTTTTTGTGCAGTATGTATTAGTATATACGAGAAAGACACTTGTCCGCCGCAAGCGGACAATCGAAAATAAATATACATAAAGGAGATTCGTAAATCATGAGCGACAAATTAAGAGTTGGTATTTTAGGTGGAACCGGAATGGTAGGACAGAGATTCATCTCGATCTTGGAGAATCATCCATGGTTTGAGGTTACCACGATCGCAGCCAGCCCGCGCAGTGCAGGACAGACCTATGAGCAGGCAGTCGGAGCTCGTTGGAAGATGACCACACCGATGCCGGAAGCAGTGAAAAATATTGTTGTAAAAAATGTCAATGAAGTAGAGGCAGTGGCAAGCGAAGTAGATTTCGTGTTCTCAGCCGTAGATATGACAAAGGATGAGATCAAAGCCATCGAGGAGGCATATGCCAAGACAGAGACCCCGGTTGTGTCCAACAACAGCGCACACCGCTGGACACCGGATGTACCGATGGTAATTCCGGAGATCAACCCGCAGCATTTTGAAGTGATCGAGTCACAGAAGAAACGTTTGGGAACAACCAGAGGATTTATCGCAGTAAAACCGAACTGCTCGATCCAGAGCTATACGCCGGTTCTGACCGCATGGAAAGAGTTTGAGCCATATGAAGTAGTAGCAACGACCTATCAGGCCATCTCAGGAGCAGGCAAGACCTTCAAGGATTGGCCGGAGATGGAAGGAAACATCATCCCGTTCATCGGCGGTGAGGAAGAGAAATCAGAAAAAGAACCGCTTCGTGTCTGGGGAGAGGTAAAAGACGGTGTGATCGTTCCGGCAGCCAGCCCGGTCATCACCTGCCAGTGTGTACGTGTGCCGGTATTGAACGGACATACCGCAGCCGTATTTGTGAAATTCAGAAAACAGCCGACAAAGGAGCAGCTCATCCAGAAGTTAAAAGAGTTCCGGGGAGTTCCACAGGAGCTGAACCTTCCAAGCGCTCCAAAGCAGTTTATCCAGTACTTAGAAGACGACAATCGTCCGCAGGTTTCTCTGGATGTAGACTACGAGAACGGAATGGGTGTCAGTGTCGGCCGTCTGAGAGAAGACAGTGTCTATGATTGGAAGTTCATCGGATTGTCGCATAACACCTTGCGCGGCGCGGCAGGTGGCGCGGTACTCTGTGCAGAGACCTTGAAAGCACAGGGATATATCACCAGGAAATAAAAATATAAGATTGCAGATTCGAAAAGCAGGATGCAGAAGGTGTGTCCTGCTTTTTTTAGATTTTTTCAATTTTATTTCAAATAAAAATTTAATTTGTCCAACTTTTGTCTGTTATTTTATGTTATGATAGGAATAACTGAAGGTAAGATTGATAGAAGTCTGCATAAAAGAGAGGAAAGCTATGTACCTGAATATGAACGACGTAGGACGTCCGTTTCGTGACAATGAGGAAGTCCTGCAAGAATATCAGATATTGATGGATCATATATTTGACTATGCATTGGACGAGGAGATCGGAACAGACGATTTTGATCTCGCGGCGGAGGCACTGCCGGATCCGTCACTGGATGACGCACACGAACAGATCGGCGAGATCATGGATTGGATCGATGGGCGCGAGGTGGTAAGCCCGGATGATATCTCTATCATTGCCTTGTTGAGAAAGCTAAAGCTCGGACGAAAGGAAAAGCTGCTTTTTTGGCTGCTCTTGATGCCGACCCTATCGGGCAGCTGTTATCGTGGATACCGGAAATATCTGCAGCTTCGAGGTGAATCCAAAACAACGTGTGAATTTTACTTTGACTTGATGCGTTTTGCTGTTCCGATCACGTCAGACGAATTTTTGAAGATGTTTTCAGATTCATCCGGGTTCGGCAGATACTGTATGTTAAAAAAGAAAGGCGAAATCTTTTTTGGCACGGAAATCGGGCTGAAGGAGACGATCATCCGGCGGTGCAGGGGCTTGACCAATGACGTGGGCAGCTATCACCGTTATTACGATTACTATGAAAATACGTCAGTTTTGTATGGCATTGAACATTATATGGAGCAGCTGCTCAGCTTTTTTCATGAAGAAGAGGAAGAGTCGGGGGCGCTGATCTCATCAGGCTCCCTGATCCGATTGAAGGGAAGTTTGTATAGCGGAAGAAAATCACTGCTTCATGCCCTGGCACAGCGTTTGACACGGAAACTGCTCGTCGTTCGTCTGGATGAATTCAAAAAGATGAATGAGGAAATGTTTTCCATAGTGACCTCCGAGATACGCACAGAGTGCTATCTCGAGCATCCGATTGTGTTTCTGGAGGGCGCTTCTGATACCGGAAAAGCGGAAAATGCGCGGACATACATACAGTTGCGCGAACTGATGAAGGACCTTTTGAAAGAAACCAAAACGGTCTTTTGTTCGATGTCGGAAGAGGATGTCCGGCATATGGAGATCCCGTATGCTGATCTATCCATTGGTGACGATATTTCATTGAAAAAAGCCGTGTGGCAGGGTGTCATGAGTGAATTTCCTCACGTGCGGCTGGAACCTGCGGAACATCTGGCATCAAAGTATTCCCTGAATGCGGGCATGATCCGCAGGGTCATGGAACAGGCAGATCTGTACAGACAGATGGAGGGCTGTGATTTTATCGAAAAGAGACATCTGGAGCAGGCCGTATTCTCATCAGGAAGTATCAATTTTGAGGGGCTTGCCACCAGAGTGCCTGCGGTGTTTGGATGGGATGACATTGAGCTCAAGGAACCGGTCAGAAGAACCTTGCAGCTTGTCATGAAGCGTGTCAATCTCAAATATCAGGTTGGTGAGCGCTGTGGTCTGAATAAGAAGCTGGCATATGGAAAAGGAGTAACCGTCTTATTCTATGGCAAACCCGGTACGGGAAAGACGATGTGCGCGCAGGTGCTGGCAAAGGAATTGGGAATGGAGCTGTACCGCGTGGATATCAGCCAGCTGGTCAGCAAATATATCGGAGAGACGGAAAAAAATCTGGCGAAGGTCTTCGACGAGGCGAAAAAAGGAAATATCATCCTGTTTTTTGATGAGGCGGATTCGATTTTCTCACAGCGAACGGAGATCAACGGAACAAACGATAAGCATGCAAATGCGGAGGTTTCCTTTCTGCTTCAGAAGATGGAGGAGTATCCGGGGATTGCGATCCTTGCAACCAATCTGATCAAAAATTTTGATCCCGCAGTGATGCGAAGACTGACCTACAGCATCAATTTTGAATTGCCGGATAAGGAGACCGTATTAAAGCTCTGGCAGACGATCCTGCCGGAGCATGTGAAGATCGACCCGAAGATCGATCTGGAATTTTTCGCTGAGAATTTGGAACTGAGTGGAAGCAATATCAAGTCGATCCTGTATAACGCTGCTTATATGGCGGCATCTGAGGATGCGGAAGAGATCGTGATCACAGGGGCAGAACTCGTTCCGGCGATCCAGATGGAATACGAAAAGATCGGTGAATTTTTGAACCGTTCCAGCTTGGGACAATATATGGTATACGCAAAGGTGTAGGAGGAGAAGACAATGGATAGTATGGAAGTATTAGACGATCAGGTCGGCGGGGATAATATTCGAGAAAACGAAGAAGAGGCGAAAGCGGAAGTCGAAAAAGAAAAGGAAAGCATAGAGAAGAATCCTGTCGGACGGCAAGTTGTTCAAAACGATGGTGCCATGCAACTGGGTGGCGGGGGAGTGAATCAAGCAAAATCAGCCATTAATCAGGCTGTTGCTGGCCAAAATGTGGCAGCTCAAAAGGGCGCAAGTAAAATAAAAGGAGTATTGGGTCTCTTAAAGAATGCAGTGCATTATGAGTCTCTTCCGGAAAAATACAAGAAACTGGGCACGCTTCTGGAGGAATATAGCAGTCTGGAAAACTCCGACGAGGCTGTGGATGTACAGAAAAATAATGCCCTGAAGGCGAAATTGCAGGAAATTTTTGTGCTCACGAGAGAATATTTATTTGATGATTCGATCACGGACCAATCTCAGGGCATGGCGATTTTGGCGATCAAAGGACGGGCTCAAGAAGCTATTGCTATGTGCAATCGTAGAGAAAAAGCGCTTTTGCAAAAAGAGCAGCAAAACAAAGAAGAAAAAGAAAACGATCAGGCGCAGCTTGATAAGGGTGTGGAGAATCCGCAGGCAGAGGGTACCGGAAACATCCGGGTGCGAAGCGAGATCCGACAGACGCTGGAAAGCACAGGCAAATACGGAAACGAAAAAGATGACGATAATTACACCGCCATGAAGGAAGGTATCAAAAAACTGGATACACAGCTGAATGAGCCGGTTACGAAAAAAAATATGCTTGTCAGCTGGAGAGAACTGAAGAAAACCTATGCATGGATTGCCAGTGCAGCGCATCAGTATGTGAGTACACATAAAACTGCGGTTTCTCCCAGTGGCAAAACCCGTAGAAGAAACGCCAGGGCATTATTGAATCTGTGTAAGTCGGATGTGATAAGACTGACGATGGCGATTCAGCGTTCGGATCCCACGGAACAGCAAGCCACATGGCAGCAGTTGTTGGAAAAAAAATCGGCAGGTGAAAACAGTTCGAAGCTTACCGTAAAGGGACTGATGGAAAATAAATATACAGATGCCACGTTACATGACATCGTGATGACTGTGGGTTTTAGGATTCTGACGAAAGAGCAGTTTCTGGTTATGAATGGTCTGAGTGTGGATCAGATTCCTCAAAAATACAGAGATATCGTTTCTTTGTTGGATGAGTATTATGAGAAGCTGACACTTGATCCGACAGGAAAGATGCGGGAAAATGACGACAGTCAGGCAACATTAGTGCAGATCCAGTCACTGGCGAAACAATTTTTGGCTGATAAAATGAAAAATCAGGTTTCTTTACCTGATGGTAAGGAACAGGCAATCAATAAGCTTACGTTTACGATGCGAAAGCTGGAGCAACAGTGTGGAAATATTCTGGAATCTCCCCAAAGTGCTCCTGTTTCTTCGCCTGCGGATCGACTGCATGGTCCTGTGCCTATGCCGGGCAAAGTAGATGAAAAGAAAGAATTGGATGAGTTACTGTCAGACACGTCCAAAAAAGAAGAGCCTGTCGTCAAAGAACAGGAGGTCAAGGGACCTGTTGTCAAAGAGCCGGAGGACAAGGAGCCTGTGGACAAGGAGCCGGAAGTTAAGGAACCGGTGATCAAGGAAGTGGTTCAAGAAGAGAAATCTGAAAAAGAACAGAAAGACGAAATAAAGGATGCCGTCGCTCAACAGAGTGTTCAAAATTCCGACGTGCCTCAGGGGCAGGTTTTGCAAACGACAAAGAAGAAAAAAGGTGGCGGTTTTTCCAAAGAAGGATTACTTGAATTTAGTGGAAAAAATTTAGTAAACTTGCCAGAAGACTATCAGCCGATTGGTGATCTCGTGGATGAGTATAACAAGAATATAAAAAAAGGGGAGGCAGAGTCCGAGCAGGGAAGAGCGAAGCTGATAAAAAATCTGAACAAGATCCAGAATATGACGGAAAAATTTCTCAAAAAGGAGAGAAAGCAACGTAAGGGTAAATACAAGTCCGAGTATCCGGCCATTGGCATGTTACAATTTCGGGCAGCGCAGATGAAAAAAAGCTTGCAAAAAGGGGAATTCGTTTCGAATGATAAGAAGCAGGAAGCACCCCCAAATGGCGCTGCTTCGGTTAAGATACCGGGTATGAAACAGCAACTGGACAAGACGGAAAAAGAAAAACCGGAACAGAAGCCGGAGAATACGCAGGCAGTGAAACCGGAACAGCAATCGGAAAACATTCAGATAGAATCGGCGTCAGACAAAGAAAAACAGCAGGGGGAGTCGCAGAATGAGAATTCGCAGCAGCAACAGGCGAAGGAGAAGCCTGCCGGACCTGCAGGTCCTTCGATGCGCGAGGAGTTCATAAAAATGATGAAGGTGGCTGTAGAGACTGGTGGAAAAGCAGTCAATTCGGATTATAAGGAGTTGATCAAACTTCTCGAGACTGTAAATGCGGCACTTGGTGATACGATTACGAAAGTCAATCAGGCGGATAGCTGGAAGAAACTGCTGAAAGCATATGAAAAACTCGCTGGCGGGGCAGAGTGGTATGCGAAGGCATACACTGACACTCCAACTGCTGTTGGAAGAGTATGCCGAAGACATGCGAGGATGCTGCTTCTTATGTGCAAATTCGACATCCATGCGCTGCAGATAGCGAACAAAGACGAGAAACTTGCAGAGAAAAACACGACATGGAAGCAGATTCTGGAGCAGCCGGCCGGAGCCGCTGCATCGCAGCAAAACGCATCACAGCAAAACGCATCGCAGGATGTTGATCAAAAGAACCAGATTTGGAAAGGAGAGGCGGCAAAGGATTTCAGAAATTGGAAAAGCAAGCTGGAAGCTTCTGAAAAGGGAGGAATTGGAAAGAAGAATTCCAAATACTTTAATCGTGTCCTGAATGCTTTGGAGGATACGGCCAAGGTGATGGATCACGGATTTAGTAAGAATTCAAAGAATAATTTTAAGATACTGTCTGATGCGGTGAGTGCCTTGCGCGTATTACAGACTGCTTGTCAGGAATATACGGCACGAAATCCCCGGAGCAAAAGAGGAATCATTCGTCGAAACATTGTGCTTCAGATCCAAAAATATGCTGCCCAGGATGCCATTGGCTGTCAGAAATCGATCTCTGATTTTATTGGAAAGAAGCCTGAAGAGCAGGCGAGGGAGACATGGGTGTCGGTGCTTGGAAAGGCCAGAAGCGTTCAGCTGACCGTGGATGACTTTTCCAAATTAAAGGCTCCCGGAAGCGGTCAGGCATCGGATGTCGTGATGCTTCCTTTCGAGGAAGGAGAGCAATCCACAACAAAATATTTCAAACAAGAAGACAGCATAAACATGGATGTTGTAAAAGAAAAGGGAAAAGATGCACCCCCTTATCTCGCGCTACAGGAAACCTTGAAGAAATATCCGAAATTGTCAAAAGAGGATCAAGAGTTGTTTAAGGAGTTGAATGACAAATCTACTCCAAATGAAATATCAAAGAAAAAATTCACGGAAAAAGGAGCTTCGGCTGCCAACTATTATGTTCGTCGATGGAGTCAGCTGAAGACCACCATAGAATCCTTGATGGGACCTCTTGGCATCGTGGATGAGAGCGGCAATATCGCAAACATGAGCAGGCGTAATGTGGCTACCAGCCGTATCGCTGAGCTGCTTGGGTTAGGAAATCTGGTGGCGAAATCCCAGACGGTGGATATCCTGGACAAGGCAACCGGTCAGACGATCCGCGGAAACTTGATGGATCAGGCAAAAGGCAAAGGGTACGACGATGTACATGATGCGTTTGTTGACAATCAGATTACCTCCGGGTTTGTTCGGGATGCGGCAAATTTACAGGTGTTGGATATGCTGTGTGGTCAGGTGGATCGCCATACAGGAAATATGATGTATATCACCGAAAAGAAAGGCGAGGTGGAGGTGGTTACCGGTATCCAGGGAATCGATAATGATGGGGCTTTTGGCACAAATACGGATGTGGTATCAGCAAAAGATAGTTCTCGTAAGGACCTGAGAGTTTTTGATCCGAAAACGTTTGAGATGATCATACCCTATATGGATGATGAAGTTGCTGAACGGATTAAGAATCTTGACCGTGGGGTTGTACAATATGTGCTGAAGGATCTGTTGACGGATGAGGAGATTCAAGCAACACTTGAACGTCTGGATATTTTGAAAACCGGAATTATGAAGGCACAATCAGAGGATGAAGGTAAAAAACGTTTCCTGAAGACGGAGAAAGAATGGACCATTGGGCTGAAAGATCCGAAAGAGGAGAGTGTTGAGGAGAAGTTTTTAAATAGTCACAAAAATTTTGACACAACGGGTCTTATTACTTCCTATGATAAAACTGATAAGGTAAAGCTTTTAAAGGAGAAAGCAGAGGAAATGTTTGCCGGGGATCAGGAGACCGTGGCTGCTATTGTTCTATGTGAAGAAAATCCAGAGCAATTTGACGAAAAATATCAGGATAGAACGCAATGGAGAGAATTCAAAAATGCGAGAGATACGGTGTATCGTGCAGTTGCACAAGAGTTGAAATCAAAGTATCTGGCCAATAGGAACTACTTCGGAAGAATCATGTATAATGATGGTGCTCCATATATCAAAAAAACGGTTCCACCAGTAAAGAAATGAATCATACCGGTTGTACAAAAGTTAAATGTAATTTATAATAAATGGGAGATCAATAATGATCTCTCATTTTACAATAGGAGAATTGTGAAGGAGAGTACATATGATTGTGCGAACATCACAGATACGAAGTTTGAATGAAAATTATGGAGCGCAGGGAAACAGCATCCTTCTGTTGTACGGCAGAGACGGCTGCGAGAAGGAAGGGATGCTGCGCATTTATCTGCAGGATAAGAAGCATTTCTATTATCGTGCCAGACAGGCTTCCGCGCAGGAGCAGTACCGCCAGATGGCAGCCGAGGTGGAGAAGACTTATGATGTGAAGCTGCAGAAGGGCACCTACAATGAGATCTTTAACCGAGTGAAAAGCGGCGATACCTCAAAGCTTGTGGTGGTCATTGATGAATTTCAGTATATCGTAAAAAAAGATCCGGAATTTATGGATTCCATCATAAAATTAAAGGAAAAGAAGCTTTATCCCGGACCGGTGCAGATCATCCTGACCAGCAGCGATGTGGCGT
>JALEJB010000051.1 GCA_022768825.1 Lachnospiraceae bacterium | reverse complement strand
AAATTTAAATATTTATTATACATTGGATGGCAGTTCGCCGGTCACAAACGGGAAAATCTATTATTCGCCGATTCCGTTATCGGAAGGCGATTACACACTCAAGGCTGTTACATGCAATGAAAAGGGCAATTTCAGCCAGATCGTTTCAAAGGACATATCAATTGATACGTTCTATGAGCTTGCAATGCCGCAGGTTTTGCCAAAGACAGGATCATATAGCAGTCCGGAGAAGATTTATATCGAAGTCCCTGTAGGCTGTAAAGCATACTATACGTGGGATGGCAGTATGCCATCTGCAACCTCATCGTTGTACACGGATCAGGGGCTGGAGATGCCGGTTGGAAATAATGTCTTATCGGTGATCCTGATCGATGAATACGGGAATATCAGTCCGGTGATGAGATGTAATTATATCTATATGCCGAACCCTGTCGAGTCAGAGGAAGGCGAAGGAGAAACGCAGACCGATGATACAGGGGAAACAACAGATGATATGGACAGTGTGACGATAGAAGCCGAGACAGATCCGACAGTTGAGATAATGGATGAATGAAATAATATGTGAAAAGCGTTCAAATTTTCTTTGAACGCTTTTTTGCATGTTTTGGCACGATGTTGTATAGGATGTAAATAAAGATCAAATTGGAAATGTATCTATGAAAACAAAGTTCCCAAAGCGTATCTGCGCTTTTTTTTGCTGTTGTCTGGTATTGATCCGGCTGGATGCAGTTACTGTCTGTGCACAGACGGATGAACCAAAAGAACTGTACGCTCTGTCTGCCTGTCTGATGGATGGTCGGACAGGACGTGTTTTATATGAGAAAAACGGACTGGAAAAAAGGGCAAATGCAAGTACCACAAAAATTATGACCTGTATTCTGGCATTGGAGCTGGGAGATTTAGAGGATGAAGTGGTGATCAGTGCAAGAGCGCAGAGACAGCCGCAGGTCAAACTTCATGTAAAGGAAGGTGAGCGTTTTCGGATGCGCGATCTTCTCTATGCGATGATGCTTGAAAGCGACAATGATGCGGCAGTCGCAATCGCGGAGCATATCGGTGGCAGTGTGGAGACATTTGCGGAGTTGATGAACAAAAAGGCAGAACAAATCGGCTGCGAGCAGACGCATTTTATTACGCCGAACGGACTGGATGACACCGATCATGAGGGCTTTCACGGAACAACAGCGGTTGATCTCGCAAAAATCTTGTCTTACTGCATTACAACATCCCCCAAGGCACAGGAATTTCTGCAGCTGACACAGACGCAAGATCATACCTTTTCAGACCTGGATCAAAAGCGGCAATTCAACTGTAATAATCACAATACGCTGTTGCATCAGATGTCGGACGCGATTACAGGAAAAACGGGATTTACAAGTGATGCGGGATATTGCTATGTGGGAGCAGTGGAAAATAACGGAAGACTTTTTGTTGTTTCGCTTCTGGGATGCGGATGGCCGAATAACAAAAACTATAAATGGAGGGACTGCGCAAAGCTGTTCGCATATGGAAAAGAGCATTATGAGTCAATTGATTTTTTGCCGGAAGGAGATCGGATCTGTCTGCGTGTGGACGGTGGACTGGCGACATCCCAAAATCCATTTGATCGGGCTGAGATTACCGTGCGGGAATCCGGTCAAAATGCAAGTCAGCTGCTGCTTAGGGATGATGAGAGTATTCGGTATTCACAAGAGATACCTAAAATGATTGCAGCCCCGGTTTATGAAGGAATGGAACTGGGAAGACGTAAATATTATATCTGTGATTCGGACGGAGAAAAAGAACTTCTTACAATCACTGCCTTTACAGCAGATACCGATATGTCTGAAAAGAATGCAGGTGATTATTTGAAATACCTGACCAAAGAAATCTTTTGTTAAAAAATGAGCAGATTCCTGATTTACAAGAATCTGCTCAAAAAAATGAATCTGAATTTAATCGTTTACAAACAGTTTTTTCATTTGAGGACCTTTTGATTTCCAGATCCGACGAAGTCCAAGCGAAGAATAATGGATGAAAAGACCGGTGGCAAATGAGATCAAAAGATAGTATGGGATACGACTCCAGTAGTTCAGTGTAGGGAACAGATCAACCATACAATTTGACCAGTAACCATGACCTAAATACAGTGAGTAGCTGAACACACCTAACCAGTTAAAGAACGGATGACTGAACCAATCTGACCAGATACTGATATTGGAATAGGTGATAGTGATACAGATTGCGAGAACGATCAGCTCAAACCAGTCCATCTGTCCTCTGCCCGCAATAAAGCTTACAACGAAGATGCTGACATAACCCACAAACTCTACGATTGAGAATAGAATTCGTGAGAGGATTGTAAATTTTTGCTGTTTCAGATATTCCGCAATCTTATAGCAGACACAGCCTAACAGTAATCCCATGAAAGCACGAATGGTTCCTTTGGACATATATCCGCGCCAAATGGATTGACCGCCAAAACTTGTCCAGTTCTGGAAAGTGATTCCCATAAGGAATAACGCAGAAATCGGAGCAATGACATAAAAAAATGTGTTTTTGTATTTTCTCATGATCGGCCAGATGATGCACATGGCAAGCAGCATGGCTGACATATACCAGACAGGTCCGTTGCAAACACTCCGTGACGGGCGAAGACCTGTGTTGATGACGAGCAATAATTCCCAAACGGAGGAAACAAGATCACGGAAGATCACCGACAGGCTTCTTACATTGCGGTGAAGCACAACAAAAGCGATCACAAAAGCAATGTAGTAATTGGGCATCAGTCCGCTGATTTTATGTTTCATAAATACAAACGTGTCTTTTCCAAGATTATCCTGCATTTGATAGGTGCATGCGGCACGGGCCATTAGTACCCCCGATACAACGAAGAAAAATTCTACCGCAATACTTCCGCCGGGAAAAAGATAGGACTCGGTAGTAGCTAAATTTTTTCCATGAAAAAAAATGATCATTAATGAAAAAAGAAATTTCATCAGATCAAGATTTCCGCTTCTCTTTTTCATTGTTTTACTCCTTTGTTTTGATTGTTCTGTGATTTTCAAATGTAAAACCACATTAAGTAGAATTCTAGCAGACTTAGAAAAAAAAGTCTATTAGAATTATTATGAGAATTTATAGGTAGTTTTTGTAAAACATAGTGAAAAAATTAACAAAAATTTCTTGTAAATGTATTGTAACTGGACTATAATATAATAAGCGAAAATTTTGCTTTGTTAAAATTTAAGCAATCAAAATATATATGGAGGTAGAAAGATGAGTAATAGTAAGGATAATCTGGCAATGAAGCGTATTGCCGGGTTAGTCGACGAGAACAGCTTTATGGAAATTGGCTCTCTCGTAACTGCAAGAAGTACTGATTTTGATTTGGCGAATACGGATACTCCTTCAGATGGTGTCATAATCGGGCACGGACTGGTTGATGGAAATCTTGTATTTGTATACAGTCAGGATGCTTCGGTTTTAGGTGGTACGATCGGCGAGATGCATGCAAAGAAGATCGCAGGATTGTACGATATGGCGGTAAAGATGGGGGCACCGATCGTCGGATTGATCGATTGTGCCGGAATCCGTTTACAGGAGTCTGTAGATGCGCTTGAGGCATTTGCAACACTATACGCAAAACAGTCCATGGCATCCGGCGTTGTTCCGCAGATCAGTGCTGTTTTTGGCAACTGCGGAGGCGGACTTTCTGTGGTATCCGCACTTTCCGATTTTACATTTGCAGAGGCAGAAAACGCAAAGATTTTTGTCAATTCACCAAATGCGATTCCGGAAAACAATACACAGAAATGTGATACAGCTTCAGCCGAATTCCAGAGCACAGAAGCCGGAACCATTGATGGTGTCGGAACAGCAGAAGAAATCCTGGCTCAGATCCGTGAGCTGATTACGATTCTTCCAAGCAACAATGCACAGGCCGGCTGTGTGGATGACTGCAGCGATGATCTGAATCGCGCGGCGCTAAGCGTTGATACGATGAAGGGTGATCCGAGATATGTGCTGAGTGAGATTTCGGATGATCACATCTTTGTTGAGACGAAGCGTGCGTTCGCAAAGGATATGGTGACCGGTTTTATTAAATTAAACGGTATGACCATCGGTGCCGTTGCCAATGCAACAGAGCTTTACGATGCAGAAGGGAAAAAGACAGAAGAGTTTGATGCGGTTCTTTCTGCAAGAGGATGCAATAAGGCTGCTGACTTTATCTCATTCTGTGATGCGTTTGAGATTCCTGTGGTTTCTCTTACAAATACGACCGGTTTCAAGGCATGCAAATGTGCGGAAAAGAATCTTCCGAAGGCACTTGCCCGCATGACGGCTGCTTTTGCAAATGCAACTGTTCCGAAGGTGAATGTGATCACCGGACAGGCATTGGGAAGCGCTTATGCGATGATGAATGCAAAATCATTGGGCGCAGATTTGGTATATGCATGGCCGGATGCAAAGATTGGTATGATGGATGCAAAATTAGCAGCAGGTATCATGTATCCGGATGCGTCGGCAGATGTGATCGCTGAGAAAGCGAAAGCATATGACGAACTTCAGAACGATGTGAAGACGGCTGCAAGACGCGGCTATGTAGATCGCATTGTTGCTGCGGCCGATACAAGAAAATATTTAATTGCTGCATTTGAGATGCTGTTTACCAAAAATGTAGAACAGCCATATAAGAAACATGGCTCAAAATAAGAGGTGACGAATATGACGAAAATGAATAAGAAATTCGGTCTCATCGTCAGTTTGTGTCTTGTGATCATCATGAGCGTATGTGGCTGTGGCAAAGAAACGAAAACATATCAGGGCTATACCGGTGATGAGCTTGCTATGACGAATCAGGCATTGATGACAAATCTGATTCAGATCCCGGAAGACGAGCTGCAGCAGATGTTGTCAGATACTTCGGTACTTTATGGTCCGTATGTGAACATGATCACACAGTGGTCTGATATCATGCACGAGGTCGGAAGCTTTGTTGACTTTACGGATACAGAGGTGGTCGAGTCAAATGACACACTGACAGTCGCACAGACCTGTCAGTTTTCAGAGCGCGATGTGACTCTTACGTTGGTATATGAAGCTGACAATATCGAAGCAGGACCGACAGACGCAACCATTGATAAGGTATATACCCTGGGTGAGACGATGGCAAAGGCCGGAATGAATACCCTGATGGGACTTTTTACTGTATTTTTGATGCTGATTGTAATCAGCCTGATCATCAGCTGCTTTACCCTGATCAATAAAGCACAGAAGAAGGCGGAAGAGAAGAAACAGACGCCGGTTACCGATCAGGTGGTAGAACAGATCCAGCAGAGAGAAGAACAGACCGGAGACGAGTTGGAACTGGTAGCTGTCATTGCAGCGGCAATCGCGGCAGCAACAGGACAGACAACGGATGACTTTGTGGTTCGTTCAATTAAGAGACGTTAATATGTGCGAGTGTAGAAATTAGGAGGATAATTATCATGAAGAATTATACAATTACAGTAAACGGCAATGTTTATGATGTTACTGTTGAAGAAGGCGGTGCCGGCGCAGCAGCTCCCGCAGCTCCAAAAAAGGCAGCACCGGTAGCAGCAGCTCCTGCAAAAGCAGCAGCACCTGCAGGCGGAAAAGGATCTGTTGTGATCGATGCACAGGCAGCCGGAAAGGTATTCTCAGTAGATGCTGCTGTAGGACAGGCAGTGAAAAAAGGTGATACCGTAGTGGTATTAGAGGTAATGAAAATGGAGACACCTGTTGTTGCACCACAGGATGGAACGATCGCCAGTATCGATGTTGCCAAGGGTGACAGCGTAGAGGTTGGCTCAGTACTTGCTACCATGAACTAGAAAACAGGAGGTTTTGTATGAGTTACGTTGTAGAAACAATGAGTAATCTCATCCACCAGACTGCGTTCTTCAATCTGACATGGGGCAATTACCTGATGATTTTGGTTGCCTGTGTATTCCTTTATCTGGCAATTAAAAAAGAGTATGAGCCATTATTGTTGGTTCCGATCGCTTTTGGTATGCTGCTTGTAAATATTTATCCGGATATCATGGCATCTCCGGAGCAGACAAGCAATGGCGTAGGTGGATTACTTTATTACTTTTATCAGTTAGACGAGTGGTCAATCCTTCCTTCACTGATCTTCCTTGGTGTAGGAGCGATGACTGATTTCGGACCGTTGATCGCGAATCCGATCAGCTTCCTGCTTGGAGCAGCGGCACAGTTCGGAATTTATGTTGCATATTTTATGGCAATTTTCTTTGGATTTAACGACAAAGCCGCAGCCGCTATCTCAATTATCGGTGGTGCGGACGGTCCGACCTCTATTTTCCTGGCGGGAAAACTGGGACAGACCGGACTCATGGGACCGATCGCGGTGGCAGCATATTCTTATATGTCGTTGGTACCAATTATTCAGCCGCCGATCATGAAGGCATTGACGACCAAAAAAGAGCGTTCGATCAAGATGAAGAACTTACGACCTGTAAGTAAATTGGAGAAGATCTTATTCCCGATCATCGTTACGATCGTTGTATGTCTGGTTCTTCCTACCACAGCTCCGCTTGTTGGTATGCTGATGCTCGGTAACCTGTTCCGTGAGTCAGGTGTTGTCCGTCAGTTACAGGAGACCGCTTCCAATGCACTGATGTATATCGTTGTTATCTTACTTGGTACTTCCGTAGGTGCATCTACCAGTGCAGAGGCATTTTTGAATTTCAGCACATTAAAGATCGTTGCATTAGGATTGATCGCATTCGCATTCGGTACTGCAGCAGGTGTTCTTCTCGGAAAGCTGCTTTGCGTGATCACACATGGAAAGATCAATCCATTGATCGGATCTGCCGGTGTGTCTGCTGTTCCGATGGCAGCACGTGTATCGCAAAAAGTTGGTGCGGAAGAAGATCCTACAAACTTCCTGCTTATGCATGCAATGGGACCTAATGTTGCCGGAGTAATCGGTACTGCAGTAGCAGCCGGAACATTTATGGCTATTTTCGGAATTTAAGATTGGAGGATTGAAAGAAAGATGTCAGAACAGAAACCAATAAAAATTACAGAGACTGTTTTGCGTGATGCACATCAGTCTTTGATCGCTACCAGAATGACAACTGAGCAGATGCTTCCTATCATTGATAAAATGGATCAGGTAGGTTATCATGCAGTAGAGTGCTGGGGTGGCGCGACATTTGATGCTTCTTTACGATTCTTGAAAGAGGATCCGTGGGAGCGTCTGAGAAAATTAAAAGCCGGATTCAAAAAAACCAAATTACAGATGTTATTCCGTGGACAGAATATCTTGGGATATCGTCCGTATGCGGATGATGTGGTAGAATATTTTGTTCAGAAATCAATTGCAAACGGAATTGATATCATCCGTATTTTTGACTGCTTAAACGATTTGAGAAACCTTCAGACAGCAGTTACCGCTACAAATAAAGAGGGTGGACATGCCCAGGTGGCACTGAGCTATACGCTTGGTGATGCTTATACCTTAGAGTATTGGACCGATATGGCAAAGAAGGTTCAGGAGATGGGAGCCAATTCTTTGTGTATCAAAGATATGGCAGGACTTTTGACCCCATATAAGGCAGAAGAGCTGATCAAAGCGATGAAGGAGACGGTTGAGATTCCAATCGAGCTTCATACCCACTATACTTCCGGTGTTGCTTCTATGACATATATGAAAGCGGTAGAAGCAGGATGTGATATCATTGATACCGCAATGTCTCCGTTTGCGCTTGGAACCAGCCAGCCGGCGACTGAGGTTATGGCTGAGGCATTCAAAGGAACAGCATTTGATCCTGGATTCGACCAGATGTTACTCAAAGAAATCGCTGATTACTTCCGCCCGATGCGTGAAGAAGCGATTCAGTCCGGTCTGTTGAATCCAAAGGTTCTCGGAGTAGATATCCAGACCCTGTTGTATCAGGTTCCGGGCGGAATGCTTTCCAATATGGTATCTCAGTTGAAAGAGCAAAATGCCGAAGATAAATATATGGAAGTATTAGAGGAGATTCCTCGTGTACGTAAGGATCTCGGTGAGCCGCCACTCGTTACACCTTCTTCACAGATTGTCGGAACACAGGCAGTATTTAATGTGTTGATGGGCGAGCGTTACAAGGTTGCTACGAAAGAGACCAAGGACGTATTACTCGGAAAATACGGACAGACCGTAAAAACGTTCAACCCGGAAGTGGTTGATAAGGTTCTCGGAGAGGATAAGAAGAATGCGATCACATGCAGATATGCGGATCTGTTAGAGCCGGAGCTCGATAAGATCGAAGCGGAAATGAAGCAGTGGAAACAGCAGGATGAGGATGTATTAAGCTATGCTTTGTTCCCACAGGTTGCAACAGAATTCTTCAAATATCGTCAGGCACAGCAGACCGGAGTAGACCCGGCACTGGCAGATGAGAAGAACAAGGCTTATCCTGTATAATCCAATCTAAATATGCTATAAAAGACTGTTAGGAATATAAGAAGGCACAACCACTTCCCAGCCGGATTGTATTCTAGACAGTCTTTTTTTATCCCACTTTTTTCGATTTGTGCAGGAACATTTCGGAATTATGACTAAAACTTGACGAAATTGGAATTTCGAGGTAACATCTAAAATATATGCAAAAAAAATGGACTGGGAGGTTGTTATGAGAAACACATTGAAAACGCAAAAATTCAAACGAGTGATTGCATTATTGCTGGCTGTTATGATTTTTGCCGGAATAATTCCCCAACCAATGACTGCGAAAGCAGCAGTTGGAGAATATTACCTGAAGATAAATAAAGGCACAAATGTTGTAACTGTATACAAACAAGATGGTACTCCATATACGGCATTTGTATGTTCTACAGGATATGCAACTCCGATCGGAACATTTCAGACACAGGCGAAGTATCGCTGGTGGACATTAGATGGACCAAGCTATGGTCAGTATTGTACCCGTATTACAGGATCTTTCCTGTTTCATTCGGTATGGTATCATCAGCAGACGCCCGATTCACAGTCTTATACCCAGTATAATCGTTTGGGAACTACTGCGTCACACGGCTGCACAAGGTTGACAACCGCTGCTAGCAAATGGATCTATGACAATTGTCCGATTGGCACGACAGTCATTATTTTTTATGGCACGGAAAAAGATGATCCGTTCAGCAAGCCAAATTTTCCGGCTACAACGACAGGCGGTTTGAGAGGATGGGATCCGACGGATCCGGATCCAATGAATCCATATCAGACGAATAAAAATAAACCGGTGATTACTGTGAGTAAGAAAGTGCTTGTGCTTGGGAAAAAATTTGGAACCGGTAATATGACCTGCAAGGATTCCGGTGGATTTGATTGTACGGACTGGGTGAAAATGACCGGAAAAGTCAACATGAAGAAGGAAGGCGATTATCCAATTACCTATTCGGTTGTTGATTCCTGGGGCAGAACCGCATCTTTGTCTGTCGTATATAAGGTTCGTGATACGAAAAAAGCATATATTAAAGGTATAAAAGGTGAACTCAGAAGACCTTATAATTCGTCTTACAATGTGAAAGCAGGTATCACTGCAAATAACATTCAGGGCACGAATTTGACCAAAAAGATAAAGATATCGATTAAAAAACCGGGTACCAAAGAGTATCATACTTATAAAAAAGAGGAATTTACTTTTGAAAAAGTGGGTACATATAAAATAAAATATACAGTGACGAATCCTACCAATAAAAAGGTTACAACAAAAATACAGACTGTCACGGTAGTTGATTCCTCTAAGCCGATTTTGAAATCGGAATATGATTGGGCTGCACTGGCAGTCGGTCAGAAGGCAAGTACGGTAAGTTTTGAAGCTTTGATGTCCGATGTAGATGCGTCGTTGTCTTGCGGCACAAAACTGGATGATCGGGTCGTGATCACAGTCGTAAAGCCAAACGGTGTAAAGGCTACTCTCAAACCGGGCAAGAGCTTTAAACTAACAGAACTTGGTAAGTATAAGGTCACTTATACGGTGAAAAATCCAACCAAAAACACAAAAAAGAATGCATATCTTTCTGCATCGAGAACACGCGCATTGTATGTCGTGGAGGGAGATGCGCAGTTTGGTTTGTATAAAGATCTGCCGGTAAATCCGCCGACAGAAGATACGCAAAATCCGACGGAAGAGCAGACGGAGGAGCAGACGGAGGAACAGCCTGCAAATGAACAGTCTGCAGAAACTCAGCCTGTAGAGGATCAGCCACAGCAGAGCAGTGGGGAAAATACAGAGTCGGTGTAGGAGAACAAACAAATGAGTAATACAAATGATTTAACGAATCGAATAAATCAGGCGTATAGTACAATGAGCAAGGGGCAGAAGCTCCTTGCTACTTATATTTCTGATAATTATGATAAAGCAGTATTTCTGACGGCTGCAAGGCTGGGAGAAGTGGTGGGAGTCAGCGAATCAACGGTTGTTCGTTTTGCCTCACATCTGGGATACAAGGGATATCCGGAGTTTCAAAAGGCTCTGGAGGAACTGGTCCGCAACAAGCTGAATTCGATCCAGCGAATGGAAGTGACTTATGGAAGGATCAGCCAGTCGGAAATTCTGACCACAGTATTACAGGCAGATGCCGAAAAAATCAAATATACGATGGATCATATAGATGAAGAGGCTTTTGAGCATGCGGTCAACACAATCCTCAATGCCAAGACGATCTATGTTGTCGGGATTCGAAGCTGTGCGCCGCTTGCAAGCTTTTTGTCATTTTATCTGAATCTGATGTTTGATCATGTAGTTCAGTTACATACGAATAATTCCAGTGAACTGTTTGAGCAGATGATCCGAATCAGTGATGAGGACGCAATCATCGGAATCAGTTTTCCAAGGTATTCGATGAGAACTTTAAAAGCAATGGAATTTGCAAACAATCGGAATGCAAAAGTGATCACACTGACCGACAGCGTACACTCACCGATGAATCTGTATTCTTCCTGCAATCTGATCGCCAGCAGCGATATGGCATCCATTGTGGATTCGCTGGTTGCACCGCTCAGTGTGATCAATGCGCTCATCGTAGCCCTTTGTATGAAAAAACAGGGAGAAGTTGTGAACACCTTAGAAGAGCTTGAAAATATCTGGAATGAATATCAGGTGTATGAGAGTGACGAGATCAATTACATTGATGACTCGTTAAAAATGCGTTATGCATCCTTTGGAGAACAAAATGACAAATTATGATCTGATTGTTGTAGGCGCGGGAGCTGCCGGAATGATGGCAGCCTGCGCAGCAGCGAAAAACGGAATGGACGGCAGACGGATTCTGATTCTGGAGCAAAATGAGAAGCCGGGTAAAAAAATCTATATCACCGGAAAGGGCCGGTGTAATTTTACAAATGCATGCGAGCTGGAAGAACTTTTTTTGAATATTCCTCAGCATGCAAAATTTTTGTACAGCAGTTTTTATACCTTTTCCAATCAGGATGTGATCGATTTTTTTGAATCCGCGGGTATGAAAACAAAGGTGGAACGGGGCAACCGTGTATTTCCGGCATCGGATCATGCATCGGATGTCACCGGAGCCTTAAAACGGATGTTGGACCGCTATCAGGTAGAGATCCGGCTCCATTCGAAAGTTGAAGAGATTTCCTGCTGTGAGGATGCAGGCTTTCGGCTTGTATTGCAAAACGAAAAAATCCTGTATGCAAAGAAGCTGTTGCTTGCGACCGGAGGAAAATCTTATCCTGCTACGGGATCCACCGGAGACGGATATCGTTTTGCCGGACAGCTGGGCCATACGGTCACAGATCTGAGTCCGTCTCTTGTGCCGTTTGTTGTGAAAGAAGAATTTGTGAAAGATTTGCAGGGGCTTGCACTGAAAAATATCAAGGTTCAGATATTAGATGAAAAAAAAGTATTGTTCGAAGAATTCGGTGAACTGCTGTTTACGCATTTCGGAGTCAGCGGTCCGGTGATCTTAAAAGCCAGTGCAGTTGTCAATAAACAGATTCAAAAGAAGAATCTGGAGTTGGTCATCGACTGGAAACCGGCACTGGATGAGGAACAATTGGACAAGCGCATTCTGCGTGATTTTGAAGACAATCAAAACAGGCAATTTAAGAATGCCATCGATCATTTGGTGCCGGCGAAAATGCTGCCGGTATTGATCCGGCTTTGCGGCATTCCGGAGGATAAAAAAGTCAATGAGATCACTAGAGAAGAACGGAAAAAAATTACATTGTTATTAAAGCATTTTTCTGTTACACTGACAGCACTGAGAGGTTTTAATGAGGCAATTATCACCAGAGGGGGAATTGCATTAAAGGAAGTAAACCCATCCACGATGGAATCCAAATTGGTTTCCGGTTTGTTTTTTGCGGGTGAAGTCTTGGATCTGGATGGTTTTACAGGCGGATTTAATTTGCAGATCGCATGGTCAACCGGCTATCTTGCCGGTCTCAATATAGCGGAACAAATGGAGGAAGAATCAAATGGCATTTAATGTAGCAATCGATGGACCTGCCGGAGCAGGGAAAAGTACAATCGCAAAACAGTTGGCAAAAAAAATGAAGTTTGTCTATGTGGATACGGGCGCAATGTATCGTGCGCTGGCATACTATTTTCTGACACAGAAGATTGATCCGAAGGATGAGGCGTCGATCAATGCAGCGGTAGAACATGCGGATGTCACAATTGCATATGTCGAGGGAGAACAGCAGGTATTATTGAATGAAGAGAATGTCAATGCATATCTTCGGACAGAGGAAGTGGGAAACACAGCAAGCATTACAAGTGTCTATCCTGCCGTGCGTTCAAAGCTTGTGGCATTACAGCAAAAACTTGCACAGACCACCGATGTCATCATGGATGGACGGGATATCGGCACCTGTGTTCTACCGAATGCGCAGGTAAAGGTTTACCTGACCGCAAGTGTAGCTACCCGGGCAAAGCGAAGATATGATGAACTGCTGGCAAAGGGAGAGACTGCCGATCTGGGTCAGATTGCAGCAGACATCGAAGACCGCGATTACAGAGACATGCACAGAGAGCTTTCTCCGTTAAAACAGGCGGAAGATGCAGTGCTGGTAGATTCATCCGATCTGACGATCGAAGAAGTCGTAGCGGTAATTGAAAAGCTGGTAACGGAGCGTAGATAAAATGGATGTGAAGGTTGCAGAAAGTGCAGGTTTTTGTTTTGGTGTCAGGCGTGGTGTCAATCTGGTCTATGAACAGACGGATACGCCGGGAAAGATCTATACCTACGGTCCGATCATACACAATGAAGAAGTGGTATCAGATCTGGAAAAAAAAGGAGTCCGTGTAGTGGAACGTCTGGAGGAACTGGACACACTGCCAAAGGGACGTATGATCATCCGCTCTCATGGCGTGAGCAGACAGATTGAAGAAACGATGCGTGAAAAAGGCTTTGAGATACTGGATGCCACCTGTCCTTTTGTAAAAAAAATACATCGGATCGTATCCGAGTATTCCAAAGACGGATATCATATTGTCATCATCGGAAATGCCAATCATCCGGAAGTGGAAGGCATTCGGGGGTGGTGTGACCCGAAGGATACGACCATCATTGAAACGGTAGAGGATGCCGAAAATTTTTCGCTTTACGAAAAGCGAAAAGTCTGTGTCGTATCACAAACGACATTTAACAACAATAAATTTGAAAAATTAGTTGAAATTATACAAAAGAAAGGTTATTATATTGATATATGTATTTTGAATACGATTTGTAATGCGACTTTTGAACGCCAGTCAGAAGCGAGAAAACTTGCAAAAGAATCTCAGGCGATGATTGTAATTGGTGGTAAGCATAGTTCCAATACACAGAAGTTATTTGAAATATGTAAAGAAGAATGTAACAATACTTACTATATACAGACACTTGAAGATTTGGATACGACTGGATTCGGTGGACTTGAACATGTAGGTATTACAGCAGGGGCATCCACCCCAAATAATATTATTGAGGAGGTTCAAAAGTATGTCAGAAATGAGCTTTGAACAAATGCTGGATGAGTCTTTTAAGACAATCAGACAAAATGAAAGAGTGGAGGGTACAGTTATCGATGTTAAACCTGACGAGATTGTCTTGAACATTGGATATAAGGCTGATGGAATTATTACTCGTAACGAGTTTTCAAATGACCCAAATGTAGATCTTACAACCGCTGTTTCAGTAGGAGATACCTTAGAGGCTAAGGTAAAGAGAGTAAATGACGGCGAGGGACAGGTTTTATTATCAGTAAAGAGCCTGAAAGCTGAGAAAGGAAGCGAAGTACTTGAGGCTGCATTAGCTTCAGGCGAGCACTTAAGAGCAAAAGTTGTTCAGGTTCTGAACGGCGGATTAAGCGTGATCGTTGATGAGACCAGAGTATTCATTCCTGCAAGTCTTGTGTCAGATACCTTTGAGAAGGATTTATCAAAGTATGCCGGACAGGAAATTGAATTTGTGATCACAGAGTACGATCCAAAGAAGAGACGCATCATCGGTAACCGTAAGATGATCGTAGAGGCTGAGAAGGCTGAACGTCAAGCTGAACTGCTCAGCAAGATCAAAATTGGTGATGTTATTGAAGGAACTGTTAAGAATGTAACCGATTTTGGCGCATTTATCGATCTTGGCGGTTTAGATGGATTGCTTCACATCTCAGAGATGAGCTGGGGAAGAATTGAGAATCCGAAGAAGGTTTTCAAGGTTGGTGATACTGTAAAAGTATTTATTAAAGATATGAAGGAGACCAAGATTGCGTTATCTATGAAGTTCCCGGATGAGAATCCATGGAACAATGCAACTGAGAAATTTGCAGTTGGAACCGTATTAAAAGGAACCGTTGCACGTATGACAGATTTTGGTGCTTTTATTGAGCTTGCACCTGGCATTGATGCATTACTTCATGTATCCCAGATCGCAAAAGAGCACATCGAGAAACCTTCTGATATCTTAAAAATCGGTCAGGAAATTGAGGCAAAGGTTGTTGATTTCAACGAGGCCGACAAGAAGATCAGCCTGAGCATGAAAGCTTTACTGGCTCCGGAAGAAGAGAGTGTGGAAGAGGCTCCGGCTGAAGCACCTGCTGAGGCTTCTGAGGAAGCACCTGCTGAAGATGCTGAATAAAAAAGGATATTCGATTTCATGTTAGATAATTATGAAAAATTCAAAAAAGACATTTATGAATTGACCAAAATTGATCTAAATGCATACAAAGAAAAACAGATGCGTCGAAGAATAGATACCTTGATCGGCAAGAACAAGGTTGATACATATGATGCATATGTGGCGCTGATCAAAAAGGATCATGACAAATTTGAACAGTTTGTCAACTTTCTGACCATTAATGTGTCTGAGTTTTATCGCAATCCGGAACAGTGGGAGATTCTTGATCGGGAAATTTTTCCGACATTGATCAGGAAATACGGCAGGAATCTGACGATTTGGAGTGCTGCCTGTTCCACTGGTGATGAACCGTATTCGTTGGTCATGGCTTTGAGCAGACATCTGCCGCTTTCCAATATTCGTATTATTGCTACGGATATTGACAAGCAGGTATTAGATAAGGCGCGTATGGGTCTTTACAATGAGAAGAGTATTGCTGCAGTACCGGATGATCTGAAAGCAAAATATTTTACTCAGATCGGAACGTCCTATCAGATTGCGGATGAGATCAAGAGATGTGTCGATTTTCGTGAGCATAATCTGTTGCGGGATCCGTATCCGACCGGATGCCATATGATCGTTTGCCGCAATGTAGTCATCTATTTTACGGATGAGGCCAAGGATGAGATTTATGCTAAATTTCATCACTCGCTTGTGGATGGCGGAATCTTGTTTATCGGAAGTACCGAGCAGATTATGAAGTACAAAGAAATTGGATATATTCGCAACAAATCATTTTTCTTTGAAAAAGGTTAAAAAATTGAAATGGTGTCAGACACAAGAGGTCCGGCACCATTTTTTGCGCATTGCTTTTTATTGAAAACTATGTAAAACATGGGTAATGTATTCCGTTATCTGATCGGAATGTAAGAATGCATCAGTCACAGCGACCTTCGAATAACAGGTTTCGGTGGTCGCTTTTTCTTTGTGCGCTTTGTCTACATAGGTGGCATCGGATTTGTGAATAGCCATATCTTCTTCAGGCAGATAATAATAATTTTTGTAGTCTAAATAGTACAGACGAGCCATACCATGATAAAGAGGGACACGCAGCCGTATCTGTGTGTGACCGACATGAAGGTATGCACCGCTGACAGGCTGTGTGCAGGAGAGTGTACCGGGAAGCGCGCAGGGAGCTGATAATGTTGCGATCAGTTCCTCGGCAGGATTGCCTTTCACATCCGTGTAGTGCTCCACACAAGCGGAGACGACACGGGCAGGAGCAGAAAAGAACAGATCATAGGCAAAAATCTCTAACAAATCAATCATACCCAGCACATCCTCATAGTTGTGCAGCTTCAGGAGATGAAGGGACGCTTCATTCGGGCATTTGACATAGTTTTCGTATATCTTGATCAGTTCACCGCCGGAAAATTTGTCCTCTCGACAGATGCCGAGAAACTGTTCGATGGTCTTCTGTCGGTAGTTTGGCAGCTGCAGAGTGTTTTTGCGCCGAAGTACTTCTTTATAGATATCAAATAATGCAAAGCAGTCAAAGTCCAGTGAAATTGCATGTAATTTTCCGCGCTCTCTTAAAAACGGCAGATCAAAGCTGTTTCCATTGAAGGTGATGATACGTTTGATATCCAATGTGTGAAGAAGCTTCGCAAAATGTGTGAGGATAAAAGGCTCATCCGTCGGATTTTCCGCGAACAGCTGCTGAATGGAAAGCGTATGCTCGTCTGTCACAAAGGTCATGCCAATCAAATAGATGGGATGACGGGAACGGGACAGACCAGTGGTTTCGATATCCAAAAACAGATCACCGGGATGTAGAAATTCACAGATGATCGAATGTCTGGGGTGTAGTTGCTTTGTATCAGACCAGATTTGCATCTTGTACTCCTTTGTATGTTTGTTTCAAGACAAGTATACACAACTTTTGCTTGTCAAAAAAGTCTAAAAATAAGATTTTTTATGACAAATGATGAGACTGTGTTATAATGAAATATATGCGAAAAGTGCTCGCACAGAAAAGAGGATGTACTTTTTCCGAACGAAAAAATTGGGAATGTAAAACGGACAGATGTTCAAAAGGAGGAAAATGATGAAGAAACAGGTAAAAAAATGTCTGAAAAAATTTTTGGTAGTGATGCTCACGCTTGTGTTGATGATGCCGGCATTTACGGACATTGCGTATGCAGATGAGACTGGCAGTGATTTTGTGATTTTGGATGGTATATTGTTATTCTATACAGGAAACGGAGGAAAAGTAACGATACCGGATGATGTAGAGATGATTTATAATAATGCGTTTGCGTACTGTGGTGATAAGCTGACTGAAATAAAGATTCCGGACAGCGTGGTTTATATAGGAGACAATGTGTTTAACCAGTGTACAAAACTTACAAAGATCGCTTTTTCTAAAAAGATTTCGTATATTGGAAAGGATGCGTTTGCCGGAACGAAATGGTTGAAAAATCAGCAGAAGAAAAATCCGCTTGTAGTTGTGAATGGGATTTTAGTGGATGGTTCCGCTTGTAAAGGGAAGGTTACGATTCCAAGTAAGGTGAAATCGATTGGGCCTTCTGCATTTTCTGACAATCAAACAATCACTGGTGTCAAGATACCCGGTAATGTAAAGTATATTGAATTAAGTGCATTCCAAAATTGTACCAATTTGACCGATATTACGATATCAAAAAAAGTAAAAGCAATCAGAGCATATGCATTTGATAATACAAAATGGATGCAGCAGCAATGGAAAAAAATCCATGCGTTGTAATAAATGGAATATTGGTTAGCTGCGATCCGTCTCAGAAGAATGTAAAGATACCGGATGGTGTAACAGAAATTGGAGATGCCGCCTTTCAACAATGTATGATTAGCGGGGCAATCAAACTACCGAAAAGTGTCAAACGGGTAGGTGTCGTTGCGTTTTATTTGTGCGATAATTTGAAAAGTGTCACCTTATCAAATGGGATACAAACGATTGATGCGGGGGCATTTTCGACATGTAGAAATCTTACCCGAATTAGCATTCCCAAATCTGTAAATAAAATAGGGGAACAGGCATTTAAACAATGTACCGGACTTACCTCGATTGATCTGTCAAAGTCCAGGGTGAAAAATATCGGTTCAAATGCATTTGAGGGATGTAAAAAGCTAAAAAGTGTCAAATTTCCCAATACATTAACAAGCATAGGTGAAGAAGCTTTTAAGGATTGTGAAAAATTAGAGAGCATTACTCTGTCTAATAAATTGAAAAGTATTAATAATTATACATTTCAAAATTGCATTTGTCTAAAAAAAATTGCGATTCCTAATAGTGTGGAAAGTATTGGTGAGAATGCTTTTAACAGTTGTTTGAGTTTGCAGGAAATTATTATTCCGGAAAGTGTAAAAAAGATTGAAAAAGAAGCTTTTTGTTATTGTAAATCATTAAATAAAGTCGTGATTCCGGATACGATACGTGACATTGATCATACAGCATTTGTATTATGCGATTCCATCACGGATGTGACTGCTCCGGAAAGATATATGTATTTATTTAAATCAAAACAAGGAACCGGATTTTGACATGATTGTTGGTTTGGGTTTTTACAAAAAAAGACAAAAAAATCTATATTTTTTGTGACAAATAAACGAAATATGCTATAATTATTACAATGTGCGGTGGAAACCGTAAAAATATTTCAAAGGAAAGAGAGGTCAATTTGATGGGATTACGTACGTTTAAGGGCGGAGTTCATCCTTTCGAGGGCAAAGAACTGTCAAAAGATAAACCGGTTACAGAGTATTTGCCTAAGACAGATTTGGTGTTCCCCGTTTCTCAGCATATCGGTGCGCCTGCAAATCCTGTTGTTGCAGTTGGCGACACAGTAAAAAGAGGTCAAAAGATTGCTGAGGCAGGCGGATTTGTTTCTGCACCGATATTTTCGTCCGTGTCAGGAACAGTAAAAGCAATTGAGCCACGTCGCGTTGCAACAGGTGATATGGTCAATTCAATTGTCATCGAAAATGACGGAAGCTTTACGGAAGTGGATTTTGAGGAAGTGGCAGATGTCACAACACTTTCAAAACAGCAGATTATTGAAAAAGTAAAAAATGCGGGAGTTGTCGGTATGGGTGGAGCCGGATTTCCTACCCATGTCAAGCTTTCTCCGAAGGAACCGGACAAGATTGACTACATCATTGCCAACTGTGCGGAGTGTGAGCCGTATCTTACCTCTGATTATCGCAGAATGATGGACAATCCTGAATTATTAGTCGAAGGTATGAAGATCGTACTTCAGTTGTTTGACAATGCAAAGGGTGTTCTTGGAATCGAGAATAATAAACCGGATTGTATTGCAAAGCTTCAGGAGCTTGTCAAAGATGAGCCGAGAATTGAAGTATGTCCGCTTATGACCAAGTACCCGCAGGGTGGCGAGCGTCAGCTGATCAAAGCGGTGACCGGACGTGAGATCAATTCCAAAATGCTTCCGGCAGACGCAGGCTGTATCGTAGACAACGTGGAGACACTGGTTTGTATCTATCGTGCAGTGAAAGAGGGCAAGCCGGTTATGAACCGTATTTTTACCGTAACCGGTGAAGCAGTGGTAAATCCGCAGAACTTTATGGTCTGTGTAGGAACAAATTATCGGGAGCTGTTGGAGGCTGCAGGCGGACTGAAGCCGGAAGGCGCAGAGAAGTTTATCTCAGGCGGTCCGATGATGGGATTTTCGATGTTCGATCTGGATGTGCCGATCACCAAGACAAATTCTTCACTGCTTTGCTTATCAAAGGATGCAGTATCCCGGTTTGAGCCGACTGCATGTATCAACTGCGGACGATGCGTAGAGGCTTGTCCGGAATTATTGGTTCCTTCCAGACTTGCAAAGATGGCAGAGCATAAAGTGAGTGCCGAATTTGAGAAGTGGAACGGAATGGAATGTATTGAGTGTGGAAGCTGCAGCTTTATCTGCCCGGCCAGAAGACCGCTGGCACAGTCGATCAAGACAATGAAAAAAGATATTCTTGCTGCGAGACGTAAAGCGGCTGCAAAATAGCCGGAATAGTTACAACAATATTTAGAAAACGAGGTGTAATTTGTGAGTGATTTAACATTTCATGTATCTTCTTCACCACATGTACGTGCAAAAGATTCAACCAACAGGATCATGCTTTATGTAATCCTTGGATTACTTCCTACGACTCTGTTCGGTATCTATAATTTTGGAGCAAAAGCACTGCTTTTGATTGTTGTTACAATCGCAAGCTGTGTGGCGTCTGAGTGGGTGTTTGAGAAGATCATACACAAGAAAAGTACAATTTCCGACCTGAGTGCGGTGGTGACCGGACTTTTGTTAGCATTAAACCTTCCGGTATCGCTTCCTTGGTGGGAGGCAGTGATCGGTGGTGTCTTTGCCATTGTAATCGTAAAAATGATGTTTGGCGGACTGGGTCAGAACTTTATGAATCCGGCTTTGGGCGCAAGATGCTTTCTTTTGATCGCATTTGCGGCAGATATGACCAATTTTAACTGTGATGCATACAGCGGAGCGACTCCTTTGGCAGCAATGAGAAACGGCGAGACGATCAATCGTATGGACGCACTGATCGGACGGACTGCAGGTACGATCGGAGAGACCAGTACACTGGCGATCATGCTCGGAGCGATCATACTGATCCTGTTAGGTGTTATCACACTGACGATTCCGGCCAGCTATCTGATCACATTTGTGATTTTTATGCTGTTGTTCTCCGGACATGGTTTTGATATGAATTATATCGTAGCCCAGCTGTGCAGCGGTGGTATCATGTTAGGCGCGTTCTTTATGGCAACCGATTATGTGACATCACCAATCACACCGAAGGGACGGATTCTCTTTGGTATTTCCTGTGGTATCCTGACCGGATTATTCCGTTGCTTTGGTGCCAATGCAGAGGGTGTCAGCTTTGCGATCATCATCAGCAACCTGCTTGTTCCGATGATTGAAAAAGTGACGATTCCGCGTGCGTTCGGACAGGTAAAAGAAAAGAAGGAGGGCAACTGATATGAATAAGAAAATCGTTCATGATGCGATGATCCTCACTGCTTTTACACTTGTGATCGGTTTGATCCTCGGTATGGTCTATATGATCACAAAACCGAGAATTGACGCGGCAAATCTTGAAGCAGCGCAGAAGGCATATAAAGAAGTTTTTGAGACGGCCGACTCTTTTGAGGCGCTTGCGGATTTTGATAAGAATGAAGCAACCGATTATATTGTATCTCAGGGATACACAGACAGCCTGGATGACGTGCAGGTTGCAAAGGACGCATCCGGCAACACGGTGGGATATGTCATCACTGTGACAGCGAAGGATGCCAGTCAGGCAACCATTACATTTTCCGTAGGAATTCAAAATGACGGAACCGTAAACGGATATTCGATCACAGATATTGCGGAAACTCCGGGTCTTGGTATGAAGGCACAGGATGCTGATTTTATTGCACAGTTCCGGAACAAACTGGTGGATGCTTTCACGGTAGTAAAAAATCCACCGGCTTCGGATTCGGAAATTGAATCCATTTCCGGTGCAACAATTACATCAAAAGCAATCGCAAACGGATGCAATGCAGCACTTGTATACTTCCGTGATCAGTTAGGAGGTGCACAGTAATGAATAAATATACCGAACGTTTATATAACGGTATTATCAAAGAAAATCCGACCTTTGTACTGATGCTTGGTATGTGTCCGACACTTGCGGTCACTTCATCAGCGATGAATGGTCTGGGAATGGGACTTTCGACAACCGTTGTACTGGTTTGTGCAAACCTGTTGATCTCACTGTTTCGTAAAGTGATTCCGGACGGTGTGCGTATGCCGGCGTTTATCGTGATCGTTGCTTCGCTGGTTACCGTGGTGGATTTTATGTTAAAAGCATATGTACCGGCGTTGTCGGCTTCACTTGGTGTGTATATTCCTCTGATCGTTGTAAACTGTATCATTTTAGGACGTGCGGAAAGCTATGCTTCCAAAAATCCGGTTGTGCCATCCATTTTTGACGGAATCGGAATGGGACTTGGATTTACGCTGGGTCTGACCTGTATCGGTATCGTTCGTGAGATCCTTGGAGCAGGACAGTTATTCGGTGCACAGATCCTTTCACTTGAGTGGTTTACTCCGATCACAATCTTTGTCATGGCACCGGGAGCATTCCTTGTATTAGCATTTTTGGTGGCCGGAATGAATATCATCCGAAAGAAGATGGATGCAAAGGGCACTCCTTTGGCGAAGCCTTCCGGATGTATCACAGGTGATTGCAGCGGCTGTGCACACAGCGCATTCTGCAACGATAAGAAGAAGGAGGATTAATACAGATGAAAGAATTATTATTGATCGCAGTTGGCTCTGCAATCGTAAATAACGTTGTATTAAGCCAGTTCCTTGGAATCTGTCCGTTTCTGGGCGTATCAAAGAAGACGGAGACAGCCGCAGGTATGGGTGGTGCCGTGATCTTTGTTATCACCTTATCATCATTCGTTACAGCAGTTATTTACAAATTTATTTTGGCAAACACTTATTTGTTAAATAAGGGAATTGATCTGACCTATTTAAAGACGATCGTATACATTCTCGTCATTGCGTGTCTGGTTCAGTTTGTTGAGATGTTTTTAAAGAAGAAAATGCCGCCGTTATATGAATCACTGGGTGTATTCCTTCCGTTGATCACAACCAACTGTGCAGTGCTTGGAGTTGCACTGACCAATGTGACCAAAGAGTATGGAATCTTAGAGAGTGTTGTAAACGGATTGGCAACAGCGATCGGATTCTTTATCGCGATCGTGATCATGGCCGGCATTCGTGAAAAAATTGAGTACAATGATATTCCAAAGACTTTCCAGGGAACTGCGATCGTTTTGATCACAGCAGCATTGATGTCAATTGCTTTCATGGGATTCTCAGGTATGATTTGATGTGACCTTAAGGAGGATGAAAAGATGTTAGGAGTTATTCTTGCAGCAGTCGTTGTAGGCTGCGTAGGTATTTTTATCGGTTTCTTCCTTGGAATCGCCGGAGATAAGCTTGCCGTGGAGGTAGACGAAAAGGAAGAAGCAATTCTCGGAGTACTTCCGGGAAACAACTGTGGTGGCTGCGGATATGCCGGATGTTCCGGACTTGCGGCAGCGATCGCCAAAGGAGAAGCGCCGATCAACCAGTGTCCGGTGGGCGGTGATCCGGTGGCAAATCAGATTGGTGACATTATGGGCATCAAGGCAGAAGCAGGCAGCAAAAAGGTTGCGTTTGTTCACTGTGCGGGAAGCGCAGATGTGGCAAAGAACAAATATGAGTATTCCGGAATTGAAGATTGCAGCGCGATGGCATATGTTCCGGGAGCCGGACCAAAAACCTGTAAATATGGATGTCTCGGATATGGTTCCTGTGTCAAGGCTTGTCCGTTTGATGCTATTCATATTGTAGACGGTGTGGCAAAGGTAGACCGTGAGGCTTGTAAAGCCTGCGGAAAATGTATCGCTGCCTGTCCAAAGAAACTGATCGATCTGGTACCTTATGATGCACAGTACATTGTAAAATGTACCTCGAAGGACAAAGGAAAGGTTGTCATGGATTCCTGCGGTGCCGGCTGTATCGGATGCGGACTTTGTCAGAAGAACTGCGAGCATGATGCCATTCATATGGTGGATAATATCGCAAGTATTGATTATGACAAGTGTACGCATTGCGGTTTATGCGCAACCAAGTGTCCGAAGAAGATCATCAAAATGATCTACGAGACGTAAAAACGTCCCTTTCCAGAAATATACCTCGCCCCTTGGGGAGAGGTGTCATGCAAAGCATGACGGAGAGGGGTAACATAATATCAACGTAACAAACACCCTGGATGGATCAAAAATCTGTCCAAGGTGTTCTTTTGTGTGGATTGACGATATGGTTGTCAATGCGATAGAATCAACATTAGGAAAAAAGATCATTGCAGATGAAAAGGGGGAGAGGCACGTGTGTACATTACTTGATCGATGCAGAACCGAAGGAAAACTCGAAGAAAAAATGGAACTTATCACCCGATTATTACAAAAAGGAAAAAGAGTGGATGAAATCTCTGATTTCTGCGGATATGATCTGGAAGAGGTTCGCCGGATTGAAGAAAGTATTTTAGTAAAAGATGTGTAATATCAAAAAGACCAATAATTGCTATCGATAAAAAGTAGCAGTTACCGGTCTTTTTTGGAATATAATTTCAGAAAATCAATTTGCATTCATTACTGCATAGAGTAGTGCAATTCATTCTGTGCATCCACAAAGATCGCCTCATAGCCATCCATGGATTCGATGAATTTCATGCCATCCTCCAGACCGAGAGAAAAGCAGATGGTGCTGAGTGCATCTCCGTAGACGGAGCTGTCGGAGATGATCGTCACACCGTTTAACCCATTGTCATAGGGCATACCGGTTTGGGTATCTAAAATATGATGATAGATTTTTCCGTCTTTTTCAAAATAACGCTCATACCGGCCGGAGCTGACGACACTTTTATCGTCCACATCCACGGTTGTGATGACATCTGAGTCATCCTCTCCAAAGGGCTTACGGATGCCGATATGATATTTTTCTCCACTTTGCTTCGGACCGATCGTAAGCACATTTCCACCGAGATTGATGATTCCCTCATGGCAGCCATGTTCATTCAGATAGGCCTTCATGGCATCCGCCAGATATCCTTTTGCGATACCGCCCAGATCGATCTGTGTATCCGGATTTCTCAAAGTCACCGTATTTCCGGTGATCTGGATCTGCTTGTAATCCACAGTCGACAGTGCCGCTTTGATCGCTTCGCTTGACGGAATCGTATCCGTATTGTTCGGAATATCCCACAGACTGCTGAGTGTGCCAATGGTGATATCGAATCTGCCGTCACTGAGCCTTCCGAAATCTTTTCCAAGCTGTAATAATTCAATTGTCTCATCACTCACAGTCACGGGCTTACCGTCTGCATGATTGATCGCATAGATCTCACTGTCCGGAAGTGTTCGGCTAAAAAGATGCTCGTACCTGTCTGCAAGGGCAAAGCAGCCGTCTAACAAAGTCGTATCATCCGTATCGTTTAGCTGAACGGATATGATCGTATTGAAATAGAATCCGGTTTTTTGAATGGGTTTTGGCTTTGTGATCTGATCGTGGTTTATCAGTAAAAACAGGACGATCGCCATCAGAAACAGGAGTGACAGTATTTGTATTGTTGTATTTTTTTTCAATTTTTTCATGCTTTTACCTTAACATATCGAAAATTCATGTACAAGTATTACTTTGTTTGGTTGCATTTTTCATAGAAATCAGGTTATAATTAAGAGATTGAACTTTATGATGGAGGAAATTATGGACGCAACAAGAATTGATCGTATCAATGAGTTATATCATAAATCACAGTCCGTCGGTCTGACCGCCGAGGAAAAAGAAGAACAGCAGAAGCTGCGCAAGGAATATGTGGCTGCGATCCGTGCGAATGTGCGCAGTCAGTTAAATAATATCGATATGCAAAGAGAAGACGGAACAATCGAAAATTTAGGAGAGAAATATGGAAACCGCAAATAAGACAGCAATTCAAATAGAAGCAGAGGCACCGGTGATGGAGCCACAGCGTCAGTTTTACTTTATGGATCTGGCGAAAAAGTTAGTAGAAGAAAGATCAAAAAAAGCCGGCCGTCCGCTGACCTTCCATGTAGAGACCTTTGGGTGTCAGATGAACGCCAGAGACTCTGAAAAATTAAAGGGAATATTAGACACGATCGGATTTGTGCCGGTTGATACAGAGGAAGCCGATTTCGTCATTTACAACACCTGTACGGTACGTGAGAATGCGAATAATAAGGTGTACGGCAGACTGGGTACCTTGTCCACCTATAAGAAAAAACATCCGGATATGATGATCGCTCTGTGCGGATGCATGATGCAGGAGGAGCACGTGGTACAAAAGCTTCGTGAGAGCTATCGCTTTGTGGATCTGATCTTTGGAACCCACAATATTTTTAAGTTTGCAGAGCTCATTTATCAGGCAATGACGCAAAAAGAGATGGTCATTGACATCTGGAAGGATACGACAGAGATCGTCGAAGAGCTTCCAATCGACCGGAAATACAGCTTTAAATCCGGTGTCAATATCATGTTTGGCTGCAACAACTTCTGCAGCTACTGTATTGTTCCGTATGTGAGAGGCCGGGAGCGAAGCAGAGAGCCAAAGGATATCATTCGTGAAATTGAAAAATTAGTTGCAGATGGTGTTGTAGAAGTCATGCTGCTGGGTCAGAATGTCAATTCCTATGGAAAAAACTTAGAGCAGCCGATCACTTTTGCGCAGCTGCTTCGTGAAATCGAAAAGATAGAAGGTCTTGAGCGTATCCGCTTTATGACATCCCATCCGAAGGATCTGTCGGATGAATTGATTGAAGTGATGGCACAGTCCAAAAAGATCTGCAAGCATATGCATCTGCCGTTGCAGTCCGGAAGTGACCGCATCTTAAAAGAGATGAACCGTCATTATGACAAGGAGCGGTATTTATCTATCGTAAGAAAGCTTCGGGAGGCCATTCCGGATATTGCGATTACGACTGATATCATCGTAGGTTTTCCGGGTGAGACCAGAGAGGATTTCTTAGAGACTTTGGATGTGGTTCGTCAGGTGCGCTACGACAGTGCGTTTACGTTTATTTATTCCAAACGCTCCGGCACACCGGCGGCGGACAATCCAAATCAGGTGCCGCCGGAGGAAGTGAAAGCAAACTTTGACGAGCTGTTACAGGAGGTACAACGGATCGCATCAGAAAAAGCAAAGGAACTGGAAGGAAAAACTTACGAATGTCTGGTGGAACAGGTAAATGAACATGATAAAAGTCTTGTCAGCGGAAGATTATCCAATAATTCGATCGTTCATTTCCCAGGTGATGCATCGCTGATCGGACAGATTGTGGATGTAAAATTAGAGGAGTGCAAAGGCTTTTACTATATCGGAGCAAGAGTGTAGATGAAGATTTGTCCGGCATTTGGGAAAAAAGATATTGTGTTTCTCGTGACGATCAGCATTTTGAGCATGCTTATCTATGGAATGATTTTGTCAACAACCAAAAGCGGCGGTGAAATAAAGATCACAATCGATGGGAAGGCTTATGGCATATACGAGTTAAACGAGGATCAGATCATCCCGATTACAATCGATGGGGGAGTTGCAAACACGGTTGTCATCCAGGACGGGAAGGCATCTATGCAGTCTGCCACCTGTCCGGATGGACTTTGTAAGAAGCAGGGACAGATCAGCAGGCAAAAACAGACGATCGTCTGTCTTCCACATAAAGTTGTAGTAGAAGTGATTTCAGGAAAAGAAACAGAAGGCTTAGATGCGATTGCATCATAAAAATGAGAACGATGAATGAGACATCAAAGAAGATCCGTAAAATAACATATCTGGGACTGGCACTGAGTGTTGCTTTGATCTGTAGTTATATCGAGGCGATGATTCCGATCCCCATCGGGATCCCCGGTATCAAGCTGGGGCTGACCAACGTTGTGATTGTGGGGATCCTGTATTACAGTGGCGAAAAGGACGCCGCAAGTATTTCGTTTCTTCGTGTACTTTTGGTGGGATTTTTATTCGGAAACTGGTACAGTATCATTTACAGTCTGGCAGGGGCGGCATTGAGCTTTGTTGTCATGGCGTTGTTAAAAAAGACAAACCAATTTCATCTGATCAGTGTCAGTGCGGCGGGGGGAATTGCCCATAATCTGGGACAGTTTCTTGTCGCGGCTTTGATGGTGGAAAATTTTCACATTTTATACTATTTTCCGGTTTTACTGATTGCCGGTATGCTGACCGGTATTCTGATCGGAATCGTCGGATATCAGGTGCTGATTCGACTGCCAAAGGAGGAAGTATGATTCGCTATATAAAAGGTACATTAACCGATATTGATGAGGATGCGATCATCATTGAAAATCACGGGATCGGATATGAGGTACATATTTCCGGTCAAACATTTGAGTATTTGCCGGATATCGGTTCGGAAATCAAGATGTATATCTATTTTCAGGTGAAGGAGGATGCATTTGCCCTCTATGGATTTTTGACAAAAGATGACCTTCGCGTGTTCAAGCTGCTGATCGGAGTGAATGGTGTGGGTCCGAAAGGCGCGCTGGCAATTTTATCGGTACTGTCGCCGGATGACCTGCGCTTTGCCGTCATCTCAGATGATGCAAAAGCGATCTCAAAGGCTCCGGGAATCGGCGCAAAGACAGCGCAGAGGGTGGTACTTGAATTGAAGGATAAGTTAAAGTTAGAGGATGCCTTTGGCGAGAAAGAAGAACTGGTCAAAAATCCGAATACGATTCAGGAGCAGGGTGTCAGGCAGGAAGCGATGCTGGCACTTACAGCCCTTGGATATTCGGCAAGTGAAGCGGGAAATGTGTTATCGCGCATTGACATTCATCCTGAGGATGATGTGGAAACGATCCTGAAGTTAGCGTTAAAGCAGATGGCATTTTTATAAAAGGAGCAGAACATGGATAATCGCCGGGTGATATCCACTCAGGTTCAGGAAGAAGATGTAAAAGTAGAAAAAAGTCTTCGACCGCTGAGATTGGATGACTATATTGGTCAGGCAAAAGCAAAAGAAAATTTAAGAGTCTATATCGAAGCTGCAAAAGGCCGTGGAGAACCGTTGGATCATGTGCTGTTTTACGGACCACCGGGACTTGGCAAGACAACCCTGGCTGGAATCATTGCCAATGAGATGGGCGTTCACGTCAAGATCACATCGGGTCCCGCCATCGCAAAACCGGGAGAGATGGCAGCGATTTTGAGCAATCTGGCAGAGGGCGATCTGCTGTTTGTCGACGAGATCCATCGTTTAAATCGTCAGGTGGAAGAGGTGCTGTACCCTGCCATGGAGGATTATGCCATTGACATTATGATCGGAAAAGGAGCAACTGCCCGGTCGATCCGTCTGGATCTGCCGAAATTTACCTTGGTTGGAGCGACGACACGTGCGGGACTTTTGTCCGCACCGTTACGGGATCGATTCGGTGTCATGCATCATTTAGAGTTTTACACGGTAGATGAATTAAAGCAGATCATCATTAATTCTGCGAAGGTGCTTGCGGTTGAAATTGATGAGGAAGGTGCATTTGAACTTGCCAGACGTTCACGTGGAACGCCAAGACTTGCAAACCGATTGCTAAAGCGAGTGCGGGATTTTGCCGAAGTAAAGTATGATGGCAGGATTACCGGAGAGGTTGCGAGCTTTGCGCTGGATCTACTTGAAGTGGATAAAATGGGTCTGGATAACAGTGACCGTAAGATGCTTCTTACGATCATGCAAAAATTTTCCGGCGGTCCGGTGGGATTGGATACGCTTGCCGCAGCCATCGGCGAGGATGCGGGAACGATCGAAGATGTCTATGAACCGTATCTGGTGATGAACGGTTTTATTAACCGGACACCGAAAGGCCGCGTGGTCACAGATTATTGTTATCATCATTTTGGACTGGAACATCAGGGTTAGAATTACAAAAAAGGAGAAAAAATCATGTCTACAAAAGCAAGTACCGTCGTTGTAATTGACAAGAAGGAATATAATCTGAGCGGTTTTGAACAGGAAGATTATCTGCAAATGGTTGCAGCATATATCAATCAAAAGATTACTGAGATGAATCAGCAGGAGTCCTATAAACGGATCCCGCAGGATATGAAAAATCTGATGCTTCAGCTGAATCTTGCAGATGATTACTTTAAGGCAAAGGAGCAGGCTGAAATCTCCGGTGGGAAATTTTCTGATCTGGAAAAAGAAATCTTTGAGTTAAAGCACAAGCTGGTTGAAGTTCAGATGAAAGCAGATGACAATGCTTCCAAGGTGGAGCTTCTCAAGGCACAGAACAGTGATTTTCAGACTCAGATTGAAAAGCTTGAGAAAGAAAAACGGGAACTGCTTGCAGGAAAACAGCAGCTTCAGGCGGCTCTGGAAGACGCTTTGTTAGGTTCAACGTCAGAGGCAGCGAAAGCTTCGGCTGATGAGAAAAAAACGGAAAAACCGCAGAATAAAAATGCGAAAAATTCCAATCCTCAGAAAATAAATGCAAGCTTCGATAAATATAAAGTACGTTAAGACGGGGCGTTTTCGCCCCTTTTTAATCGTATAGGAAACTTCGTCTCCTATACGATTAAATGCTCCGCAAGGATGCGCAAGCGCATTCTTTTTTACATCATGAAAGGATTTTGAAATGGATCATCAACGAATGGAGTTACTTGCTCCTGCAGGAAGCTTTGATACGCTAAAGGCAGTCATTGCCGCAGGCGCAGATGCTGTCTATGTGGGTGGCGGTATGTTTGGAGCGAGAGCTTATGCGAAAAATTTCACACAGGAAGAATTGTTAGATGCCATCGACTATGTACATCTCTACGACCGCAAGCTGCATCTGACGATCAACACACTGCTGAAAAATAAAGAGATCGAACAGCAGTTATACGATTATTTTCTGCCTTATTATGAACGGGGAATCGACGCCGTGATCGTTCAGGATATGGGGGTGTTTTCGTTTTTGAAAAAATATTTCCCGGATGTGGAATTGCACGCCAGCACACAGATGACGATCGCAAGTGAGATGGGTGCAAAATTCTGGGAGGAGGCAGGGGCGGATCGCGTTGTCTTATCAAGAGAATTGTCGGTATCAGAGATCGCGCAGATTCATCGGGCAGTTGATGTGGAACTGGAAGCATTTGTGCATGGAGCATTATGTTATTGTTATTCGGGACAGTGCCTGTTCAGCAGTATGCTGGGAGGGCGCAGCGGAAACCGGGGAAGATGTGCAGGACCTTGCAGACTGTCCTATCAATTACAGGAACAAAAGTCCACAGGAGAATTGTATCCTCTCAGTCCGAAGGATCTGTGCGGCATTGATTTCCTGCCGGCAATGAAGGAAGCCGGTGTGGCATCCCTTAAGATTGAAGGACGTATGAAGCAGACTGCATATGCCGCCGGTGTTGTCTCGATCTACCGGAAATATTTGGATTTACTGGAGCTTTCCGATGAACCTTATGCGGTTGATCAAAAGGATGCGAAGAAGCTGCTTGATCTGGGCAATCGAAGCGGATTTACAAGCGGCTATCTTCAGGGGAATACCGGAAAAGCAATGATGAGCCTGAACACCCCGGCCCATGAATCGGCAAAGCTGGATGAAGAACTTCCGGTACAGGAAAAAAGAAAGCTGGAAGGGATATGCCGTCTCATGATCCATGAACCGGCACGGATCGTGGTAAAGGATCCTCAGACGGGTATTGAGGTGTCGGTTGTGGCAGGTGAGGTTCAGACTGCCAGGAAAGCTCCATTGGAAAAGGAGAAGGTGCTTCAGGTTCTCGGACAGACCGGAGAAACAGCATTTACCTTTGAACGGCTGGAACTTCAGATGGATGAGAATTGCTTTGTTCCGAACCAGTTTTTAAAAGCACTGAGAAGAGAAAGTCTGGAAAAGATCAGACAGGAAATTTTAAGCAGTGATCATAGAACCGCGCAGGCATATGATCATCCCATAACTGAACCTGACCGCAGAGCATGTGCAACCGACCGAAGTGAGATTGCTGTCAGCGTTGAAACACTGGCGCAGTTAAGGATTGCCTGTGCCAAAGAATATGTCTCTGACATCATCCTCAACTGTCATGAATTTGACGATGATGCAATCGAAAAAGAATTGACAGAACAGATCCGGCAGGCAAAGGAATGCAACAAGAACGTATATTTGCAGCTTCCGTCAGTGTTACGTCAATATCGGGTAAAAATACTGAAAAATCATTGGGCGTTTCTTAAAAGTCTTTTTGATTCCGGAATGCTGGATGGTTTTTATGTCAAAACCTATGATTCTCTGGGATTTTTAAGAAAAATGAATGTTAATCCTGCAAAAATTCGACTGGATGCATCAATTTATTCATTTTCCAATGACAGTGTTCGAGCTTTTTCGGACATGGGGTATGATAAACTGACACTGCCGTTGGAGTTGAATGCGAAGGAGCTGTCTCATCACAGCAATGAAAACAGTGAAATGGTCATTTACGGTTATACACCTTATATGGTGAGCGCATTATGCCTGAACAAAAATATGGATGTCTGCGATCATACAAGAAAGGCATTGCATTTACTGGATCGCTATGGAAAATCACTGACGATGAAAAATTATTGCAGTGAATGTTATAATATTTTGTACAATGCGAGCCCTACCGTATTATTTGACGAATTAGATCAGATCTGTGATAAGCTTCGCCCGGAGCGATTGCGGATCAGTTTTTCGATCGAAGAAGAACGGGAAGTACAAGCGGTCTTTGCCAATTATGAACGGGCAATCGAAGGACTGCCGATGAACTGGGAGATCGAGATTACGAAGGGACATCTGAAACGCGGTGTAGAATAGGAGTTGTATGGTAGTAATTATTTCGGAATTATCCAAATATCTGATGATCATCTTATTTGCCTGTTATACTTACGAAAGTTTTTCAGTACTGGCAAGAAAAAAAACATCGGAAGTACAAAAAAAGATCATGAATCGGCAGCTGTTTTTTATTTTTCTGATCCATCTGAATGCAAATGCAGTGATCTTTGCAAATACACAGGATCTGAAATTAATGTTTTTTTATCTCATGCAGGTCACTTTGATCATAGCGATCCAATTGATCTATCGCATCTTTTACAGAAAGGCCTCGATTCTTGTAACCAACCATTTGTGTATGCTTCTTGTGATCAGCTTTATTATTCTGACAAGATTAAATGAAGCAAAGGCAGTCCGCCAGTTTTACATAGCGGTAGCAGCGAGCGTGATCACATTGTTGGTTCCGTTTCTGATCCGTCATATTCATTTCCTTCATCGTCTGCCGTATTTATATGCAGTGATCGGGGTTGGCCTTCTGGCACTGGTAGCAGTTATGGGACAGACCAGCTATGGCGCGAAGCTGACCTTTACCTTTTTTGGTGTTACGCTGCAGCCGTCGGAATTTATCAAGATCCTGTTTGTGTTTTTTGTAGCGTCGATGTTTTATCATTCTACCGAATTTAAGCAGATCGTCATCACAACAGTGATCGCAGCCATACATGTTTTGATACTGGTGTTGTCAAAGGATCTGGGAAGTGCATTGATCTTTTTTATCACATATCTGGTGATGCTGTATGTCGCCACACGAAATGTGGGATATCTCCTGGCCGGTATGACATCAGGAGTACTTGCAAGTCTTGTTGCCTACAAATTATTTTCCCACGTCCGTGTTCGTGTTCTGGCATGGAAGGATCCCATGTCCGTCATCGACAATCAGGGATATCAGATCTGTCAGTCACTGTTTGCAATAGGAACCGGTGGCTGGTTTGGAATGGGACTTTATCAGGGACTGCCGAACAAGATTCCGGTTGCGGATGAAGATTTTGTTTTTTCAGCAATTGCAGAGGAGATGGGCGGATTGTTTGCGATCTGTCTGATACTGGTTTGTACCAGCTGTTATCTGATGTTTTTGAATATTGCGATGCAGATTCGTGAATACTTCTATAAACTGATCGCACTTGGTCTTGGAACGGTGTACGGATTTCAGGTATTTTTGACCATTGGCGGAGTCATCAAATTCATTCCGTCAACGGGAGTGACGCTTCCGATCATCAGTTACGGCGGAAGCTCGCTTTTAAGCACATTTATACTATTTGCGGTCATTCAGGGACTTTATATTTTGAGAGAGGATGAGATTCGTGAGGAAACTGGAGAGACAATCAGAAAAAAACGAAAAGAAAAAAACAAAGAATGAAGAATTTGCGGTTGTAGCATATCTGTTTATAGGAATTTTTCTTGCCATGATCGCATATTTTGCATATTTTCAGATCATAAAAAGCGAGGATTTTATAAACAATCCTTATAACAGTCGGATTGATGAGTTTTCGAAACGGGTGATCAGGGGAGATATTATTGCAAGTGACGGAACAGTTCTGGCAACCACGGTTACAGATGATGACGGAAATGAGACGAGAAAGTATCCCCAGGGAAGAACCTATGCTCATGTGATCGGCTTTTCCGAAAACGGAAAAGCCGGTATCGAATCGGACTTTAACTTCCAACTGCTTCGTTCACATACGTTTGTGCTGAATAAGATTGCGTATGAGATTGCCGGTATGAAAAGTCAGGGGGATACGCTGGTCACGACATTGGACTGTGATCTGCAGGAGGTTGCCTACAATGCATTGGGACAGCGGGATGGCGCCGTAGTTGCGATAGAGCCCGAGACCGGAAAAATTCTTGCAATGGTTTCCAAACCGGATTACGATCCGAATACGATCGTATCTGACTGGGAG
>JALEJB010000049.1 GCA_022768825.1 Lachnospiraceae bacterium | reverse complement strand
ACATTGGTGATATACACATTGGCGGTTGAGCCCTGTGCACCCATGTTGAACTCCAGACGCGAATTGGCATCTGTATCTTCGTTCATAGTGAATTTAAATTTGTAACTTTTCTTCTTGGTAGTGAGATTGACTGCCGTGTCGTTGAAATATCTCATGTAGTTCATATCCGGTCCGGAGATGTCTACCTTCATAGTACGTGCTTTGTCTGCGTATGCGTCAAAGCTCACCTCATAGGTCGCGCCTTTTTCCATCGGAAGACCCGGCTGAACGAGCTGGATACTGTACTCTTCTTTTCCGGCATTCTTGGTCTTGATCTCAATTTTTTTGTTTTTGATGGCTGCTGAGCCCTCTCCGCTCTGAGCTGTCATAAACTGCCAGTTTGCGCTGCCATCCAGTTTCTCATTTTTAGAGAAATCTGCATTGGAAATGAAGTTGCCTTTTTTGTCTGCTTTCTTTAATACAACCTTCTTTTCCGGTTTCTTTACATTGTCGTTGTAGTTTTTCTTCTGATATACTTTTACGTAATCTACCTGGAAGTTGGAATTGTAATCAGTTGTCTTGTCCGGATTTCCGACCCATGATCCACCGATTGCCAGGTTGAAGATGATGTAGAAGTTCTGATCAAACGGTGCCGGATAGGACGCCTCTCCCTGTCCGGGCGTCTTGGTAAACCACTGATTTTCCTCATGATACAACACGCCGTCTAAATACCATTTGATGCTTCCCGGTTCCCACTCTACTGCACAGGTATGCCACTCATCTGAGAAGTCTCCCTTTTTCAGGACTTCGGTTCCCTGACTCTGTGCATGCGGCTCTCCGTAATGGATGGTTCCGTAAATCTTCTTGGTATCCTGTCCCATGACCTCTGCGATATCGATCTCACCACATTTTGGCCACTGTCCGTACAGGTTCTCGTTGGTTGGCATCATCCAGAATGCCGGCAGATATCCCTGTCCTTTTGGAAATTTCATTCTTGCTTCCATGATTCCATACTTGAAATCATGCTTATTCTGTGTGTTGATACGTCCGGATGTATAACTGTAGGTACCATCCGCATTTTTGGTTCTCTTTGGAATGATCGTTAGTTTTCCATCACTTACTTTGATGTTTCCTGACTCGGTATACTCCTGAAGTTCGGCATTTACCCAACCCGGCTCGTGCGTCTCCACATTCCAATCCTTCATGTTCAATGCATTGCCATCAAAATTATCTTCCCATACTTTCGTATAGCCTTTGTAAGATAACTTCTCTGTTTTGGACTTTGCTTCTGCGGTGTCCAATGTTGCTACCGGAATTCCGGTCACTACCATGGCTGCGGCAAGCAAACCTGCCATGAATTTTGTCACTCCCTTGTAGCGCATCTTTCTTTCCTCCCCTTTTTTAACATCTCTTTGTTGTAATCTGATACGATCATTCAAATTTGTTATGTTATCTGTATGATACAAACTTCGGAGAGAAAAATATTGCGAGAATATACGAAAAATTATATTTTCGTGACATCACCTGTGTAGGATTTTAACATTTATATTTTCTGAAAATTTTGAATTTTGTTTACAAATCGTTAACAATTAACTCATACGATTGACATATTTCCTATGTAATATCTTATTATACCAATGAAACAAACAATTACTTCCCATATTTCTTTTTCATAATGTAAATAGCCGGTGTAGCATTGCTACACCGGCTCCTCTTTTGTCATAAAATAAAGTATTTGGCATATGCCGCCGGGATCGCGTATTGATCTCTCAGCTCCCGCGGTTCTGCAAATAAATAGTCTTCGCCTACATACGGCTCTTCCACAAAGATCACATATCCTTTCATATGCCATTCCACATGGGAAAAAATATGCTTCGCGTCACCCGCCGGTCGAATCCGAAGCGGCGACAGTCCCCGTTGTTTCACAAATTCCAGCACTGCCTTTCTGGTTGCATAGCCTTCAATCCACGGAAATTCGTACATTCCCGCAAGCAATCCCTTGTCGGGGCGCTTCTGCAAAAGAACACGGTCTCCGTCCCGTATAATCAGCACCGTTTTCTTTTCGATCCGTCGCACCTTCGCCTTTTCCTTGACAGGATATCGGTCAGTCGTATCATTCAGATGTGACTGACACAGTTTCTCCCATGGACATGCACTGCAATTCGGTTCCCCGTTTGGCACACACACCGTTGCCCCCAGCTCCATCAGAGCCTGCGTAAACATCCCCGGCCGGTCCTGGGGCACGATCGGAAGAAGCCACTGCTCTACGGTATTCTTGGTTGATTGTTTGGCGATATCCAGATCGCACTCCAGAGCCCGCATGAGAATGCGAAGGACATTTCCGTCTACTGCTGCCGCCGGCAGGCCGTAAGCAATCGAAGCGATCGCTGCCGCAGTATAATGGCCAATACCCTTCAGCTTCAACAGTTCGTCATAGTCTGCAGGAAGCACTCCGCCATATTCCGCCATCACCGTTTGGGCTGCAAGCTGCATATTGCGCACACGGTTGTAATAGCCCAGCCCTTCCCACAATTTCAGCAATCGATCTTCCTCGCACTCTGCCAGGGCACGAATATCCGGAAGTGCTTCGATAAATCTGGCATAGTAGGGCTTTACCGCTTCTACTCTCGTCTGCTGTAACATGATCTCCGACACCCACACATGGTAGGGTGTCGGCTCACTTCTCCATGGCAGCTCTCTCGCATGAAGGGGATACCACGCAAGCAGCGGTTCTACTAATTGTTGCAAATCATAATCGTTTCTCATATATTATCACTTTCGGTAACCGCGAAACCCTTATATTTTTCTGGTTTAGGTCATACGAGCACATGTATCACAGAGTTGTGTTGCCCCCTCGCTTACACTCGGCGGCATACCGTCGAAACCATGCAAATATGAACTTCGTTCATATGGGTTTCGCCTCACGCTTTCGCTACTTGTCGCTGGCAATGGTACATAAGTGACCAAACTACGGTCACTAAGTACCAGCCGCTCCAAAGTACCTGTTAGATACATGTGACTACGTATTCCCTATTTACATGATTTATAGGGTTTCGCAACATGATCATTTTTCGCATTTCCAGAAATATGCACTATATGCAGGAAGCTTGCTTCCGCCTCCAAAGTCATGCTCCTCACCACTGATCAGGTCAACCGCTTTGCCACAGCCTGCATCAAAATGTGCGTCAAACTCCTGATCTCCTGCATTGATCGCTACAAGCACACGCTCGTGTTCACTCTTGCGCTCGAAAATACACTGATGGTTTGTCAGCAGTACCGACCGGAAATCACCGTAATTCAATGCTTCGCTGTTTTTCTTAGCCTCTGCCAACTTGCTGATAAACTCGGTCAGTTCATTCCACTCCGGCTTGTCGATACACGGACGAAGTGCCTGATCTCCATCACTCTTCTTTCCTTCGATTCCCCACTCACTTCCATAATAGACCTGTGGAATTCCCGGCATGCCAAAACACAGTGCATAGATCAGCGGAAGGTGCTTTTTGTTGGTCAAAATCGAAGCAATACGCTCCACATCATGGTTATCCACGAAGCTCAGCATATGTTTTCCCTTGTACAAAGTCCAGTTTTCCGGTCCGAACTGACGCATCAGCGAATGATTGATCTCAAACATATTCATGCTGTTGAAGCTGGAGTACAAGCCCTTGTAACACTCATAGTTTGTTGCGGAATGAAGCATCTCATCATTCACCAGACGATTATAGTCTCCGTGAAGCATCTCTCCCAGCAGGAAGAAATCCTCCTTTAACCCATTGCAATGCGCACGCAAGCGTTTCAGGAAATCCATATCCAGACTGTATGCCACATCCAGACGCAGTCCGTCGATGTCAAACTCTTCGATCCAGCCCTTCACCGCACCCAACAGATACTGAATCAGATCTTCGTTGCGCAGATTCAGTTTCACCAGCTCGAAATGACCTTCCCAGCCTTCATACCAGAAGCCGTCATTGTAGCAGGAATTGCCGTCAAAGCTGACCGAATAAAACCAGTCCTTATATGGACTATCCCACTTCTTCTCCTTTAAATCTTTAAAGGCAAAAAACTCTCTTCCCACATGGTTAAATACTCCATCAATGATGACCTTGATCCCGGCTGCATGAAGCTCCTTTACTATCTTCGCAAAGTCCTCGTTGGTTCCAAGCCTCGGATCAATCTTTGTATAATCAGTCGTATTATATCCATGTGTTTGTGAATCAAAAATCGGCGAAAAATATATCGCATTGATTCCAAGCTTCTGAAGATGCGGGATCCAGTCGATCACCTTCAGCAATCGGTGCTCTAACACACCGTCATTCTCAAAAGGTGCTCCGGTAAATCCCATTGGATAGATCTGGTAAAAGACACTCTCGTATGCCCACATAACTTTGTTCTCCTTTTTAGCTAAAACGTTTTCGTAATTTTCAATTCAAGTACGCCTTGGCGTACTTGCTGCGAGGTGCGCGTCATGCTCTGCATGACATTCTTCTTCTGCGCACCTCTGCAATCCGCCGGAGGCTTTATCTTGAAAGGAGATTGGACTCCCACCAAGACGAATTTGCTTTACTCGCCACCTATAGAGGTGGGAGTCTTATCTCCTTTCAAGATAAAAGACCGCCAAACCGGCGGTCTTCTTCAATTCCAAATTATTTGTTCTGGAAAGGAACAACTTTCAATTTCTTCTCAGGATCTTTCTCTAAGAAGTTACCCATTCCTGCTCTCTGATCCTCTGTCTCGAAGCAGCTTCCGAACAATTTCTCCTCGATGACGATAGCGTCATCCATAGCAGCATCCAAGCCGTCATTGATTGCTTTCTTGCAGGCACGAACTGCGATCGGAGCGTTTGCGGCAATCTTTGCAGCCATCTTCTGTGCTGCAGGCATCAGCTCTTCCGGAGCGTATACAGCGTTTACAAGTCCGATTCTGTATGCCTCGTCAGCTTTGATATTGCTTGCAGTGTAGATCATCTCTTTTGCTTTTCCTACACCAACGATTCTTGCCAGTCTCTGGGTTCCGCCAAATCCCGGTGTAATTCCAAGACCAACCTCCGGCTGTCCGAACAGTGCATTGTCTGAGCAGATACGAATATCACAGCTCATAGCGATCTCACATCCGCCACCTAATGCAAATCCGTTGATCGCGCAGATCACAGGAACCGGTAAGGTCTCGATTCTGCGGAAAATATCATTTCCTTTCTTACCGAATGCCTCTCCCTCTGCTTTTGAAAGTGAGCTCATCTCTCCGATATCGGCACCGGCTACAAACGATTTGAATGCGTTGTCTTTCTTGTCCGGTCCTCCGGTTAAGATCACACAACGGATGTCAGCATTTGCCTCAACCTGATCTAATGCTGCATTTAAGTCGTCTAATGTCTCACTGTTTAATGCGTTCAATGCTGCCGGTCTTGAAATTGTTAATACAGCAACATTTCCTTCTACGTTTACAAGTACGTTACTCATTGGTCTTTAACCTCCTAAAATTTACGTCCTACACGTTCTATCTGATGCCCCACGGGCGATCATTTGTAATTAAATGGTATCAGTTTGTTAAGAACTTGTCAATGACTATACAAACTTTGCATCTGTGAAATCGCATGATCTGCGATCACACACCGGCCATGCTCCTTGACATAAGCCAACTGAAAGCTCTCCAGACGGATCTCTTCAATAAATTCAATCGAAGCGGACAGTACCTGACAAAGCTGTCTGTCATCCATATTTTCTCCCCTTCGAATCGCAAAATAGTAGCTTTCTTCCTCTTCTAACAGATACATACTGCTGTTAAAATTCAATTTTTCTTCAATTCCAAGCTCAATTCCCGCGCAAAACAACTGCATATTTTTGAGTGAGCCAAATTTCAGCAAAAAATCATCTCGTCCCAGCTGAACCCCACCGTCTTTTTCCTCATCACCCGACTGGCTTACCGTCTGAAACAGCGGGGATTTTTCAAGTTTTTCTTTTGCTTTCGCATTCACTACTTCCGACAGGTTCCCCATCGCCGATCGAAGCCCCTCCAGCAATTCCATGAGATTACCGCCCTGCTTCTCGGACAATGTCAGACAAAGCTGGTTATCTGCCAACACATTGACCTGAATCGTCATCGGTCCGCCCTGTACCTTGAAGCCGACTTCCTGTTCTGCCAGTGCAACCATTTTACGCAGAAAATCTTCTGTTTTCCCGTCATTGGCGAGGAAATCGTCTACCTGCAATCCATTGGCTTCCAATTCCTCTTCCGACACGATACAACGTATTGTATCCGTACTGATCCGTTTAAATCTCATATGTATCTCACTTCCTTTATCTGCGAGTTGTCCATGACCTATTCTAACACATTTTTTCCACTTCGAAAACCGTTCACGCCATAATTTTGTCTGGTTTTTTTTGTTACTAATAGAAGATATCGGCAAGTGGAGATGACTGATCAATGATCAGCGTCTTGTTAGAGCCTGTCATCGTCTTTTTCGCTGCGTCCAGAGAACGAAGGAACAGATAGAAATCTGCCTTTTCCTCATTGTTGTAAGCTTCGCTGAGAATACGCATGTACTCTGCCTCGCCCTTGGCAATGGTCTCTTCTGCTTTGGCATCTGCCTCGGACTGCATGACAATGATCTCCGCTTTTGTTTTGTTTGAGATCTCTTTTGCTTCCTCTTTACCTTCTGCCTGAAAAGTCGCTGCGATATTATTTCGTTCTGAAATCATACGCTCATAGACAGCGGCCTTATTCTCATCCGGCAGATCCAGAGATTTTGTCTCCACCGCCAGCAGTGTGATTCCGTACTGAGTCAGCGTATCTCCGATATTATCACCGATCATCATCGCCAATTCTCCGTCTCGTCCGCTGATCACTTCCTCCTGACTCAGCGAGCTGATGACATTTTTCAAACTGTTATAGACGATCGTATCGATACGGTATTCTGCATTGCTTTTTTGCGCGCTCAATGTCTGCGTGTATTTCTGCGGATCTGAGATTCTCCACAGTACAAAACAGTCTGCGATCATTGATTTTTTATCCTTGGTCATGACATCGCTGACTGCCAGATCATACAGCAGCACTTCATTTTCGATCTTTTCTGTCTTCTGGATAAACGGCACTTTCAAGCTCAGTCCCGGCTCATCATGAATCGTTACGATTTTTCCAAATTGCTTGATCACCGCATACTCATTCGGATAGGTGACAACCGCAGAGGCCTTTACGACAACGACCAGCAATATCGCAATTACTGCAAGTACCACGCCCTTTTTACTCTTCATTTGCGTCATCCTCCTTTTCTTCGGTCTGCTGTGCAGCTTCCATATTTGCAAAGCTCTCCAGCGGCAGGATCGTCTGCGTCTTGCCATCTGAATTCTCGATGATCACTTTCATATCCGGAAGGATCTCTTCCATGGTCTCGTAAAACATCCGCTGCTTTGTGATCAACGGATACTTCTTATACTCATTGTACAACTCATTGAGACGGGCAACCTGTCCATTTGCCTCATTGACACGTTCCTTAGCTTGTGCTTCTGCTGTCTTTAGCGTCTCGTCGGCAGCGGCTCTGGCTGCCGGGATATCCTCATTGCGCTTCTGATTCGCTTTGTTGATGGACGTCTCTTTTCCCTGCTTGGCATTCTCTACATTTTTAAATGCGTCAATGACCTCTGCAGTCGGCGGTTCAGCATCCTGGATTGTGATATTGACCAGCTGTACACCAATGTCCTCCTTGTCAAGTCGTCCGATGATCTTTTCCTTGATGCTTGCCTGAATCTCATTTTTTCCGGTGGTGATGACGCTGTCCACGTCATACAATCCGATCGTATCGCGGATATAGCTCTTTGTGATATTTTTCAAAATATCAATCGGATTTTCCGATGCAAACAGATATTTCATCGGCTCTGTGACACGGTACTCCACATAAAAGTCAACATTTACAAAATTGTAATCCCTTGTGATCATAAAAGACTCCGCATTGTTGGCTTCTTCCGATTCATTGCCGTAACCGATGGAAAAACCATTGATCGTCTTTGGCACAATGCTGACCTTCTGAACGAACGGTACCTTGGCATGAAAACCCGGTTCGTTTACAACGCCTGGTACGCCAAAGGTCGTGAGCACAGCATATTCATTTTCCGATAAGGTATAAAAGCTTCCGGAAATAATCACAAGCGCAGCAACGATACCGATCACGACCCCTACGATCTTTTTCCATTTTCCGTTTGGCACCTTTGCCTGTACATTTCCATCGTCATCAACCGGACGATAGTTTGGTTTCCTTTGAAATAACATACGCTACCTCCTTTTCTTTTGTAATCGAAAACTATTATCTCTCTTGCTACTCTAACGTCACCTTCAGGCGAAGCGGATTGTGATCGGTATTCTCAAATCCCAGATCTACCGTCTCAAAGCTCTCCACCTTCAGATTATTTGACAAAATAAAACCATCCAGTACATAATACTGAAACTCCGGATCATTTGGATCATACGCACGATCCAGTGAACGGCAGGATGGCGTGCGGTCATCCATCAAAATCTGAAAGTCATCCGAAAAATCTGTCGCTGCAATCACACCCGACTTCCACAAATCTTCTCTCTGCAACGGATATTTCGACAGATCAACGGTGTCGAAGGTCTGATTAAAATCCCCGCCTGCCAGAACATAATTGCCTGCTTCGGCCTCTTTTTGCAAAAAGTCAGATAGCAGCTTCGTCTGGGCAGCCTTTCCTTCTCCGTCATCATATGCTTCCAGATGCAGATTCACGATCACCAGTTCCCGACCGGTTCCATCCACCTTTGTCCGGCTGACCGACAAACAGCGTTTGAGATTTGCCAGTCGGATCGGATATGCGAACGGGCAGGGCAATGCCACTCGCGTCGCCTCAGACAGATCGTACTTGGAGTACGTGACCTGTCCGGCCTGCTCTCTTCCGATCGGCGGCAGGGGATACGGGACAAACAATGTCTTGTAATTGTATGCCATGCTATATTCATACCGGTTTCCCGCTGCCCGGAATTGGTCTGCCAGAAACGACGCCTCATCTATGTAATAGGAATGTGTCGATTTCTCATCCACCTCCTGCATCAGGATCATGTCCGGATCTTCGGATGTGATATAGTCTGCCATGGCAACCAGATTTTCCTGCACCCGCTGCTTTGTGGATGGCTTCACCATCGTGCCTCCATCCATAAAAAAATCTGCGTTGTCGCCCAATGCGCCAAATCCGATATTCCAGCACAGCACATCCAGCGTCTGTCCTTTTTGCACAGCATCATCGACATCACCGGTGATTTTAAGCGTTTCAAGATCCGCCGGCCGGTATTCCGTGATCGTAAGTACCAATAACAGGATCAGAAAACACACGACCAAAACCGCCAAAAGCAATCCAATAATTTTTAAAATTCTTTTCATTCGTGTTGCGCCTCATTTTCAATTTCCGTATGATCTGCAATGATCTCATCCATCAGTGCGTAGATTTCCTCACGCCCCTGTTTCGTCTCTGCAGAAAAGGGGATTACAATGTCACTGCCTTTTAAGCCCAGCCCGGTGCGAACAACCTTGATCGCCTTCTGAACCTGGGAACGTTTGAGCTTGTCCAGCTTGGTGGCAATGATGATCGGCTGATACCCCTGATAGACGATCCAGTCGTACATCGTCTTATCGTTTTTTCCCGGCTCATGCCGGATATCGATCAGCAAAAAGACTGCTCGCAGCTGCTTCGAGGTATGCAGATAATTTTCGATCATCTTGCCCCATTTGGCTTTTTCCGCCTCGGACACCTTGGCATATCCATAGCCCGGCAGATCCACCAGATACATCTCGGAATTGATATTATAAAAATTGATCGTCTGCGTCTTTCCCGGCGAGGACGATGTACGCGCCAATGATTTGCGGTTCATCAGCGCATTGATCAAGGACGATTTTCCGACATTAGATTTTCCCGCAAAAGCGATCTCCGGAAGAGTATTATCCGGGATCTTGCTGGTGATTCCACACACCGTTTCCAGTTCCACATTTTTAATAACCATGCATAGCTCCTTTTTTACCGATTTCTTCTACATAAAAAAGCCCGTTTAACGGGCTTTTTTTAACTAGGCTCCTTTTTTCTCGATCAAAGGCTCACCGTTTTCTTCTACTGCATCCTTTGTAATTGTGCAGGCAACAATTGATTCATCTGACGGAATCTCAAACATCAGATCTTTTAATGTATGCTCCATAATGGCGCGAAGTCCTCTTGCTCCGGTCTTCTGAGCCAATGCCTTGTCCGCAATTGCCTCTACGGCATCTTTTTGGAATTCCAGTTCTACTCCGTCTAAGCGGAATAACGCTGTGTACTGCTTCACGAGAGAGTTCTTCGGCTCCTCGAGAATACGAACCAATGCGGTCTTATCCAGAGAATCCAGAGAAACCGTCACCGGCACACGTCCCACAAACTCCGGGATCAATCCAAACTTCACAAAATCCTGCGGCATGACATGCTTGAACAATTCACCGGTATTCTTCTCATTCTTGTCCCGGATCTGTGCATTAAATCCAATTGATTTCTGATCCATTCGTGTCTCAATGATCTTATCCAGTCCATCAAAGGCACCGCCACAGATAAACAGAATATTTGTCGTATCGATCTGGATCAATTCCTGCTGCGGATGCTTTCTGCCACCTTGCGGTGGAACACTTGCCTGTGTTCCTTCCAGAATCTTCAGCAGAGCCTGCTGTACACCCTCACCGGACACGTCTCTCGTAATGGAGACATTTTCCGATTTCTTGGTGATCTTATCGATCTCATCGATGTAGACAATTCCGCACTGTGCGCGCTCGATGTCATAATCGGCAGCCTGGATCAGCTTTAACAGAATGTTTTCTACATCCTCTCCCACATAACCGGCTTCTGTCAGGGTAGTGGCATCCGCGATTGCAAACGGGACATTTAATACCCGCGCCAGTGTCTGTGCCAGCAAGGTTTTTCCCGAACCGGTCGGTCCCAACATCAGAATATTACTCTTTTGTAACTCCACATCCACATCCTGCTCGGATGTGATCCTTTTATAGTGATTATATACGGCAACAGATAAAACTTTCTTTGCTTCATCCTGTCCGATGACATAATCATCCAAGAACTCTTTTAATTTTTTTGGTTTCTGAAGGTTGATCTCGAAAGGCGCTTTTGGCGTATCCAGTGCTTCTTCTTCCAACTCCTCCTCGATGATCTCTGCGCAGATATCTACGCATTCGTCGCATATATATGCTCCGCCAGGTCCTGCTATGAGTTTTCGCACCTGCTCCTGGGATTTTCCGCAGAAGCTGCAACGAACCTTATCATTATTTTTTATTCCAGCCACTTTGTTCTCCTTAAATACGATTAGTGATTGCTGATAATGCTGTCAATCAGACCATACTCTACCGCTTCCTCAGCGCTCATATAATTATCACGTTCTGTATCAGCAGCTACCTGCTCATATGATTTTCCGGTATTGGCGGCAAGAATCTCATTTAATTTCTTCTTTGTCTTCAAGATATTCTCAGCTGCGATCTGAATCTCAGTCGCCTGTCCTTTTGCACCGCCACTTGGCTGATGGATCATGATTTCAGCATTCGGCAATGCAAAACGCTTTCCCTTTGCTCCACCTGCCAGTAAGAATGCTCCCATAGATGCAGCCAGACCGATACAGATCGTTGACACATCACACTTGATATACTGCATCGTATCGTAGATTGCCATACCCGCGGTAACCATTCCTCCCGGAGAGTTAATGTACAGGTGTATATCCTTTCCCGGATCCTCTGACTCCAGAAACAACAGCTGTGCCACAACGATGCTCGCTGTCGTCTCATTTACTTCTTCACCTAAAAAGATAATACGTTCCTTTAATAATCTGGAATAGATATCATAAGAACGCTCTCCTCTGCTTGTTTGCTCAATGACGTAAGGTACTAAGCTCATTTTTCAACCTCCCGCTTATTTATTTCTAAAAATATTATGTTATAAAAAACACAGACTGACCCGTCCGGCCAGTCTGTAATCTTTTGTCCTATTCAGCGTCTGCGTCTTCTGATTTAGATTTTGCCTTTGCACGCTCTTTTACATTTGCCATTACAAACTCTACGGCCTTCTGAATAGCGATATCTCTCTTGATAGAGTCTTTTTCGTTGTCTCCCATGAGGCCTTTCAGTTTCTCAACTTCCATTCCATACATAGATGCCATCTTTTCGATTTCTGCATCTACATCCTCATCTGAAGCCACCAGATTTTCTTCTTTTGCGATCTGCTCCAATACTAAGCTGCTCTGGATTCTCTGCAGTGCTTCCGGACGCATCTGATCCTTGATCTGTGCGATCGTAGTGCCGGTAAACTGGAAGTACTGATCGATTGAAAGACCCTGTGAAGAAAGACGCTGTGCAAATTCCTCAACCATACTGTTTACCTGGGTGTCGATCATCGCATCCGGGATCTCCATCTTAGACTTATCAATGATCTTCTTGATCGCTTCGTCCTCTTTGGTTCCCTTTGCAGCATTCTCTTTGCGCTCTGCCAATTTCTTCTTTACATCTTCCTTGTATGCATCTACAGTATCAAACTCAGAAACATCCTGTACAAATTCATCGTTTAATTCAGGAAGCTCTTTGGTACGAACTTCTTTGATCGCTACCTTGAACAAAGCCGGTTTTCCTGCCAGCTCCTGTGCCTGATAGTCTTCCGGGAAAGTCACGTTGACTTCCACATCATCACCTGTGTTTTTGCCAACTAACTGATCCTCAAATGTATCGATGAAAGAATGTGAACCGATCTCTAATGCATAATCCGTTCCTTTTCCACCTTCAAACGCTTCTCCGTCAACAAATCCCTCGAAGTCGATGACTGCGGTATCGCCTGTCTCGATTGCGCGCTCAACCGTGATGGTACGCGCATTTGCTTTCAGCTGTGCCTCGATATCTGCGTCTACTTCTTCATCTTTTACGGAGCAATCAATCTTGGTTACGGTCACACCATTGTATTTTCCTAAAGTCACTTCCGGTCTCTTGGCAACCTCTGCGGTAAAAATAAACGGTTTTCCTTTTTCGATCTGGGTCACATCAACGGTTGGTGAAGATACGATATCTACTCCGCTCTCATCAACTGCCTTTGGATACTCTGTCTGTAATAACTCATTTGCAGCATCCTCATAAAAAATCTCAGCACCGTACATCTTCTCGATCATAGCCTGTGGCACTTTTCCTTTACGGAATCCCGGAATAGAAATTTTATTTTTCTGCTTATTGTAAGCAGTTTTAATCGCTGCGTCCAATGCTTCTGCCGGCACTTCGACGGTCAGCTTGACCATATTCTTTCCTAAATCCTCAACCTGTACACTCATTGTTACGATTTCCTCCTTCATATATATACGAACAGCTTCGGCTGTCTTTTCGACCTATGTGTGCAGTCATTTTTAGAGTATATCATAAGAATCATCAAATTGCTAGAGATTTTCGCAAAAAAAACAACGCTCCGGAGAATTTCCGAAGCGCTGTTTCATTCGAACAGATGTTATTTCATCTGCTCCTCCTGTCTTTTGATCATTTTACGAACCATCTCTCCACCGATGGAACCAGCCTCACGTGAGGTAAGATCACCGTTATATCCGTCCTTTAACTGAACGCCTAACTCACTTGCTACCTCTTCTTTGAAACGCTTCATCGCTTCTCTTGCTTCCGGTACGGCCATCTGGTTTGTACCGGTTTTTGAACTTGTACTTGACATGGTTGTTTCCTCCATTTTTCTATACGTTTGATGTTATCCCTCTAAGACCGGCAAAGAAAATGCTTTCTTCCTTTTAGAAGGTATTGTTATTATGTTTCCAAACGTCTTTTCTATGCAGAAAAACCAATGTCAATTTTTTACAAAGTAAGTGTCACGGCAATTGTAGTCACGCCCCATACGATCACAAATAAAAGCATTCCAAAATTTGCAATAAATGTCGAAAAACGTTTGCCTTTTTCGATCACGATCTCACCGGCATTTACCTCAAATTTCTTTCTGTTGTTGCAGAAAATGACAATTCCCGCAATCGTAAGTGCAAGGACAAACACATAATACGCACATGCTGCGATCATGCCGGTAGGCTGTTCGATATCAACATTGGAAAGCAACACAGTCGGAACAACTCCTCCGAGAAAGTTCACAAACATATGTAAAAGAATCGCATTTTTGATCTGTCCTGTTTTGACATATACAAATGCGAAAATCATTCCAAGCGGTAACGCGTAAATAAACTGATTAAAGTTCCCGTGAAACAGTCCGAACAGTAATCCGGAAATCACAATCGCAGTTCCCTCTCCGAAGCGTACCAGCCGGTCGCAAAGCATCTTGCGGAACAGCAGTTCTTCAAAGATCGGCGCACAAATTGCTGTCAAAAAGAAGATTAGAAAAATATTTCCACCATCTAACATGGCAGCAAAAATATTCGTAACCGGTGATCCTTTGAGCAGTCCGATTACCGTTGTGATTCCTGTTCCGATGATATTTCCCACCATTGTGATCGCATATGCCATCAATGCTGCTGCCAACAGCTGTTTTGCGCTCATATCATGTTTTTCAATTTCAGTACGCTGCGGCTTCTTCATGATCAAAAATGCCAGTGGGAAGCCGATTGCATACATCGGAATCATCGTAACCGCCATTGACAAGTTGGAATCGTTTGCAATCTCCGGATTGATCACCATAGCCACTCCTAACACGATGGACTGACTGAGGATCAGCACCATAGTCGCAAAAAACATGCGAAGTCCGATTCCCGAGAAATATTTTTTTGTTGATTTGATTGTTTCCATATCCATAATCTGTTATCCCCCTTATGATAAAACTACTATTAGGTGATTGCGAAACTCGTGAATTACGTAAGTAGGGAATACGTAGTCACATGTATCTTACAGGTACTTTGGAGCGGCTGGTACTTAGTGACCGTATTTGGGTCACTTATGTACCACTGCCAGCGACAAGTAGCGAGAGCGTGCCTGTGATACATGTGCTCGTATGACCCAAAACGACATATGAATTGAGTTTCGCAATCACCTAAGAACTAGAATGAGGGAATAAGGAGATGGATTCTATGAATGAAGTATATGAAAAAGTGGTAAGATGCTATGAAAGCGTCAAGGCAAAAGTAGATTTTAAACCGGAGGTAGCATTGATCTTAGGCTCCGGGCTGGGTGATTTTGCGGATGAGATCGAAGTCGTTGCAACTTTGGATTACAAGGAGATCGAGGGATTTCCGGTATCGACGGTTCCGCTTCACAAGGGACGTTTTGTATTCGGTTATGTGGGTAAGGTTCCGGTTGTGATCATGCAGGGAAGAGTGCATTATTATGAAGGATATTCCATGACGGATGTGGTTTTGCCGACTCGTCTGATGCGTATGATGGGCGCGAAGATCTTATTTCTGACCAATGCATCCGGCGGAATCAAGCAGGGCTTTCACTGCGGAGACTTTATGCTGATCAAGGATCAGATATCCTGCTTTGTACCGTCTCCGCTGATCGGACCAAACATCGAAGAATTTGGAACCCGTTTTCCGGATATGAGTCATATCTATGATGAAGATCTGCAGATGATCGTGAAAAAAACGGCATACAATCTGGGCATTCCTTTGAAAGAGGGTGTCTATATCCAGTTGACGGGACCATGCTATGAATCGCCTGCAGAGATCAATATGTGCCGTGTGCTCGGCGCGGACGCAGTCGGCATGTCGACGGCCTGTGAGGCACTGGCAGCCAATCATATGGGAATGAAGATCGTCGGTGTATCCTGCATCTCCAACCTGGCGGCAGGAATCGCGCCAAAACCGCTGACGCATCAGGAAATCACAGAGACTGCAGATGCAGTAGCACCACAGTTTAAACAATTACTGTCAGAATCGATCCAGGCATTTGCCGGAATCACTGAAAATTAAAATGGATCGGATGGAGATTGATCATATCGGGAGGATCGGATGAACGTAAGATTTTATAATGCAAAAATTTTGAGATTAAAGGATGACAGCAAGCATGAATTTGAGTGTATCGATGGAGAGCTTTGGGTAAAGGGTACCGAGATCTGTTATATCGGAGACGGCAAGGACGTATCGTCTGTCTGTAAAGGGGATGACGTGATCATCTGGGATCGGGAGATCGACGCCAGCGGAAAACTTCTCATGTCCGGTTTTAAAAATGCGCATACCCATACAGCGATGACGTTTTTGCGCTCATTTGCAGACGATCTT
>JALEJB010000035.1 GCA_022768825.1 Lachnospiraceae bacterium | reverse complement strand
CAATTGCCAAGAATAGCTTATATCGATATCTACTAAATATCACGGTCTACCTATCGATACAATCTTACTTTTGTTCGGCACATCTCCATAGATGACACCGTAATTTGTTCCCTTGGCTTCAACTACCTTTCCGTTTCCGATGTAAATGGCCACATGACTGATGTTTTTGTATCGGTTGTTGACCTCATAGCTGTAGAAGATCAGGTCTCCGGGCTGCATTTGTGAGTATTCTACCACTTTACCCGCTACTTCTAGCCCCTGCGCTTCTGATGCAGCAGAGTTTAATCCCTGATAACTGATGTTCTTTCCGGCTGCTTTCCATGCATAAAATGACAGTGAACTGCAATCGTAATAATCACCGCTGTCACGGTAATCCTGACTGTAGGGATAGCCGACTTTGCTGAGTGCAAAATAACAGGCAGATCGTTGTGTCGGGTTTTTCACGTTTTGCAGAATGGCTTCGATCTCCGCTGTTGTGAGCAATGACTGGACGGTTACACCTGGCGCACCTCCGGCAGTTCCACCCAGCATTGCCAGGTTTTCCGGATTCATGATGGTCTCCAGCAGTTCGATCTCATTCTCATCAAAATCATAGACCGGGATCATGTCGCGATAACTTTTCAGGGTGACATTGACACAGAGAATTGTAATTGTATAGCTGCCTCCCTCTCCATCCGGATAAGATTCAATTCGTGTGCTTGTTGTATAAGTACACATATCATCTACGACTTGTTTCATCCATGCACGGGAAATATCATTGACAATTGTTGCTGTTTCTCCTACGCCGTAACGAACCATATAGACAGCGATCATATCATACAGATTGGAAGGAGCGCCACCGGTTCCCTCATAATCCACATAAACCAGTTCTCCTTCATCATACCCCGGATGGGTACTTGCCAGTTCTTCCACTGTGCGATGAAATTCCTGCTCATATGTCTGGATCACGGACTGCACCGTATCACCTTCCTCCACTGACGGGAAAAAGATCGCAAGCGGTGAGTTGTAGATGATCGTCACCATAGACAGGGTTGGAAGCGCCACCACCGCAAGGATCAAAGCAACTGCCGCCAGCATCCCACCAACCTTTGTAGCTATGGATCTGATCCATAAGGACAGTTTCTTTGCAGCCTGCTCTTTGACCTTCTTTACGATTGTTTCATTTTTCCGGTTCTCGGCAGCTAGCTGATTCACATATTGCCTAATCTTTCGCTTTCTTGTAACCACCACCTTGATCCTGCGCTTTCGTTCTTCCAGTGTTTTTTCTTTAAAGTACTGCGCTCCTTTTGATCCGGCAGATAAAAGAGGATTGCCCGGTCTGTCTAGACTGTGCACTCCCTTTTGCTGCTCCGAGGTACGGATCATGATGCCGGATCTGTGAATGTGACTGGTTCTGCCCGATATTCCCCTGCGCCCGCTGTTCATTAGGCGCAGCTTTCGATGTGCTTGGTACTATACTGCGCTTCGGATCCATGTCCTTTTCCGGTGTTTGGATTCTGTTTCGTGCAACTGGCTTCTTGACCGGTCGGATATAGGCTCGGCGGGTTCGGCGTCCGCGCTCCACGGTGAGCACATTCCGTCCTTTGACGCTGATTCTCCGGGAGCGCACGGTATGGAGCTTTAAAAATAGCACCTAAACCAAATGGCTTAGATGCTGTGATTTACGATTTCTTCCATAAAGCTGATAAAATCCTTGACCAGAGCCTCATCCCTCTTGTCACGGCATTTTTTCAGTAGCTGTTCCTCATCTATGAGCATATCCAGTGTATGATATTCGCCAAATCTCTGATTCAGGCGGAAAACAGCCTTTACCATCTTTTCACTTATTGAAACCTCAGCAGATGTCAACATTTTCTCAATTCCTGCAAGTTCTCTTTCTTCCGCTATCCTGCTCTGATAAATTACTTCTGCCCGTTTTGTTATCTTATCCTCTCGTACAATTTTGCTAATTTCATAACGCTGAGTCAAATTCCGGTAATACAGATCATAATCATCATTTTTCTTATAATCAACCATAAACGAATTGCAATGGTACTCCTGCACTTTTTTCTTATTGGATTTTACCAGACCTAACTGCAGTACCGTTTCTTTCTGATGGTTCACTAACAAATAATCTGTCTTCAACCCCAGTTCCGGATTCGTGGCAACATCATTCAAATACAAGTCTGAATATGTTGACAGCATATCTTCCTTCTATCCTGTGCAGATTGTCTATCTTTCCATTTACCATTGCAAGCAGTGATGCCTGCTTATTTTCACCCCGATAATAATTTCTTACCAGTTTTCAAGAGAATCATATTTCAGTCTGCCTTTTTTTATCATATAGACTCCCCTGTCACCGGTAAACATATCCGGTCTGCCAACATACTGCATCCCCATCAGATGCGGTATCATATTCTCTGAATTTGTCACGTGAATTATTTTCTTCGGTATATGGATATAATAGTCATTCTTACACAAGATCCGCTTTGTATGTAAAAACACTTCAAGTTATTTTTGATTTGCCATCCGCTATTTCCTCGTTCGTTTCTTATGCTTCCCCTGTTTATCCTCACGAAAGAAAAATGCCTGAGCAACTAAGCCCAGGCAAAACTTTTCTTATATTGAGTTACTTTTTGAACAGTTGTTATTCAAAAATACTGGGAGCAGGTCCTATGTTACTCCATAGGCAGAGAGCTTCTTTGTATTTCTATTGCCCGCAAAGTCGGGACGGGTAGCTCCTCTCTATCGCCGCAAAAGCACTTAAGCTTTTCATTACCTATAAACTAGCATGGAAGTCCGGTGTTGTCAACCGGATTTCTGCTGTTTTTCTGCCATTATGCATTCGAGACAACGTTATAAAGCTTGTATTTGCGCTAATACTACTCTCATATGCATTGACACCATAACAAAATTTATGTATAATTTTTGTATCAATCAAGGAGGTGTTATTATGCCAGCAATCAGATCAAGTGCTGATTTAAGGAACAATTACAACGAAATATCAACATTTTGTCATAATTATCCGGAACCGGTTTTCATTACGAAAAATGGAAAAGGCGATCTTGCTGTTATGAGCATTGAAGCCTATGAAGAATTAACCAGTCGCTTTGAATTATATAGCCAGATAAAAGAAGGCATGGATGATATTGCATCAGGCAATACCCGCCCTTTTTCCGAAGCAATGGCTGATATTCGGAGCCGTCGTAAATGAGTTATCAGCTTCACATCACTTCCACTGCTGAACATGACTTGATGCGGTCTGCTGATTATATCGAATTTTCACTTAAAAATCCGGATGCAGCAGAGCAACTGCTAGATACTGCCGATGAAC
>JALEJB010000003.1 GCA_022768825.1 Lachnospiraceae bacterium | reverse complement strand
TTGAAAAACAATTTATTTGTTTTTCATTTTGATATCAATGTAAACACCAGCTGGCATCTCTAAACGAGATAAAGCATCAACTGTTTTCTGGGTTGGTGTCATGATATCAATGAGTCTCTTATGAGTTCTCTGCTCGAACTGCTCACGTGAATATTTGTACTTGTGTACTGCACGTAAGATGGTAACTACTTCCTTCTTTGTTGGAAGTGGTACCGGTCCGCTCACCTGCGCTCCGTTCTTCTTTACGGTCTCGATGATTTTCTTTGCAGATGCATCGATCAGCTCATGATCATAAGCTTTTAAGATGATTCTCATTGTTTGACTTGCCATAAAAAAAGTCGCCTCCTTTTCGCACTTTGTTTTGCTTAAGTACGACAAGCGGTGACTGTACACATCTCCGTGTGTGTCCTTGTCAGAAGAAGGGACCCACGTCAGTGGGAAGATCTCTTGTGACCCATGTCAGAAGGATTGCTCGCGTCAGCGAGAGGATTCCTTGTGACTTTACCTCGCACACGTTGTTTCTACTTCTTGTAGACATTGTTACTTTGTACAGTGACTTGTCGCCAGTTTCCTAACTTGACATTCGCTCCACGGAAAAACCTACCACATTGGGTAGCAACCTCGCGCTTCACAGCTATCATGCCACAGCAATTGCTAGTATACACACCGTTTTGTATTTGTGCAAGAGTTTTTCAATGTTTTATTGTATTTTTTTTAGTACAATAATTAATAAAGTGCAACACCCGCTTTTGCTCGATTCCCCTTCCCTCGACGCGGCTGAATATTATCTACTTTCACGGTTAAGTCCAATGCCTTGCTCGGTCGGGCAAAATCGCAAAATCAGGTGTTGCACTTTTTTCCATGCCACCACATGGCAAAACAGTTTCTTGTGCAGAACGCTTTACGATTGCAAAGGCGCAAATCCAACAGTGGATGCATAACTACAAGCCTGTTGCATCCAAACCCAAATGATGCGGTTTTTCTTACAATAAAGGACAGCTTACTTTATAGCGCTCTGCAATGCTACGGTCAAAGTAGTATATCGGCGTCTTGACTAAATCAACTATCAATCTGGCATTTTACAATCGTCAAGTGCGAGCGAATCGATGAGGTATATTTTTCCATACAGTAAGCGCTAAGCTATGTGAGCGAAGGTCACATCGAGCGACGCGCGAAGAAACAGCGAGTCACGAGATTGTAATTAGCCAGATCGATAGTTGAGTCAGGAAAGACGCCTGTTTATCACATTGTTTGCAAATTGAAAACATGTTAATTGCTTCATGGTAGTAGTTGCAGAATCATTTTCTTCTATATATAATGGAAGCAAATGTACAACCTATCGTTGAAGGGTTCGCATTTAATCTATTAATTATAGAAGAAACAGAATTAGGAGACATCAATTTATGTGGATTGCAGACGGATGGAAAGATTATGAAGTGCTTGATACCAGCGATGGCGAAAAACTGGAACGCTGGGGCGACTATATTTTACTAAGACCTGACCCTCAGGTGATCTGGAGTGTCAAAAAAGACCGCCGCTGGAAGAACCTGAGCGGGCATTATCACAGAAGCGCCAAAGGCGGTGGCAATTGGGAATTTTTTGATCTGCCGGAGCAGTGGACGATTCATTATCCCCTGGCAGGGCATCCACTCACTTTTAACCTAAAGCCCTTCAGCTTTAAGCACACCGGACTTTTTCCGGAGCAGGCAACAAACTGGGATTGGTTTTCCAAAAAGATTCGGGAGAGCGGACGGGAAATTAAAGTGCTCAATCTGTTTGCCTATACCGGCGGCGCAACAATCGCAGCCGCAGCTTCCGGTGCAAGCGTCACACATGTGGATGCCTCTAAGGGAATGGTCACATGGGCAAAAGAGAACGCAGTAAGCTCCGGTCTCGGTGATGCACCAATCCGCTGGATCGTGGATGACTGCGTGAAATTTGTTGAGCGAGAGATCCGGCGCGGTAAGACATATGACGCGATCATCATGGACCCGCCTTCCTACGGAAGAGGTCCAAAAGGTGAGATCTGGAAGATTGAAGAAAAAATCCATCCGCTGATCCAGCTTTGCACACAGATTTTGAGTGACGATCCGCTCTTTTTCCTTATAAACAGTTACACCACCGGATTGCAGCCGGCTGTACTAAAATACATGCTTTCTCTGGAAATGAAAAAATACAACGGCCATGTCGAAGCAGACGAGGTCGGTCTGCCGGTCAGCGGCAACGGTCTGGTACTCCCATGTGGTGCCAGTGGAAGATGGGAAAGCGGCAAGTAAAGGAAAACTATGAACAAACGATTATTATTTATTACACATCAATTATCCCGTACCGGCGCACCGATCGTATTACTGGATATGATCCGCATCTGTCATCATGCCGGTGCCGAAATATCCGTCATCACCTTATTGGACGGCGAACTGCGCAGTGAACTGGAACGAATGAATATCCCAGTCATTGTTCAGGACGACTTCGTCAAGCGTTGGAATGAATTTCAGATCTATTGCAGGGATTTTGACATCGTGATTGCAAACACACTGCTCACCTATCAGGTGATTCACGTTTTAAACAACACGATGACACCTGTGTTGTGGTGGCTTCACGAAGGCGAACAGTATTTCGAATATTTCAAAACCGTTTTACCGGATTTTCAAAAGCTTGGGCAGAATATTTTTGTATATCCGGTCAGCGCCTATGTACAACAGGTTCTGCAGCGTCGATACGGTTTCAACTCATCGATTTTACCGTTTGGAATTCAGGAAGAGACCGGTAACACCACTGTTTCTTCTTATTATAATAGGATCGATAAGGATCACAAAAAAACACGTTTTCTAACCGCCGGTACTTATTCCAATGTGAAGGGTCAGGATTTTCTGGCAGCTGCGATCCGCGCCCTGCCGGAAGATGTACGACGCACCTGTTCTTTTTTATTTTGCGGAAATGAAGAGATGTGTGACGCAGATGTCTTTCGAGCAGTCGAGGACTTGTGCCTGGATTTTCCGGACGAAGTCTTTAAACTGCCTGCCCAGCCACGAAATACCGTGTTGAAACTCATGCAGGATTGCGATTATCTGCTGATCCCATCCCGTGTAGAGCCACTGCCTACGGTTGCGATTGAAGCAATGATGATGTCAACACCATCCATTCTGTCTGACATCTGCGGTGTCAGCTATTATCTGACTCACGGCGAAAATGCTTTTCTCTTTCGCTCAGAAGATGTAACCGCACTGACGACTGCAATCAATGATGCCGTCAAGCTACGCGAGTATGAATCATACGATTTCGTCTGTGCCAATGCTCGTCAGGTCTACGATGAAGTTTTTTCCTACAAAAAATTTACCCAAACAGTTCTGACGCTGCTTGGGTAGATAATCGTTTCTTTATTAAATTTAAAATATATTTTTAACTCATTATGCAGAAGCCAGAAGCTGTACAACAGCTTTGGGATTTCTGTCATTAAGCTGCATGATCATAATACATTGATCATTCATTCCTTCGATTTGATATGCATTCTCATAATCGCTATCCATCACTTTCCTACGCACCTCCCGCAGGTTTGTGAGACATTCGACTTTCTTTGAATTTGTCAATTCTTTTTCCTGACTCGTTGCAATATTCACAATCGCACCCAGATACAAACCGGTCAGCATTGCTTTGACGCCTTCCTCAATCGCATGATATTGCGGCAATTCGGACAGACGATGATGCACCGCTTCCATAGCAGAGAGTGACTGCATATAGTTTTTATAATTATCTGCCACATGTGTCACACTCACCTGATTATCCGTGTGCTGATACAACACCTCGGGAACAACGGCGACCTTTGACGCCAATGCCCAGACACACATGATAAAATCCGTATCTTCCATCAGCGCGCTTTCACGGAAACGCAGCTTGTTTTTCTCAATCAAATCCCGCCGAAAAATCTTGCACCAGATGTATCCTTCTTTCGAGATCAGGCGACATCTTTTCTCATCGTCCAGATCACCGGCGCACTCAGGATTGACAGAAAAGATATAGCTTCCGAGACTTTCATCAGCAAAACCACAGTCCACCACATCTGCCTGAGCTTCAACTGCTGCTTTATACAGTTTCTCATACATAGTGCCATCCACAAAATCATCACTATCCACGAAACCAACGTAATCACCTGTGGCAGCGTCCAAACCTATATTTCTGGCTCCACCGGGTCCACTATTTCGTTTTGTCTGTAATAGACGAACCTTTTCGGGAAATTGTTGTCTGATCTGATGCAGCAGATCCAAGCTCTCATCTGTCGAGCAATCGTCAACAAAAATGACCTCTATGTTTTCCATCGTCTGATTGACCAGACTGGCCGCACAGCGAACAATCGTATCAACCGAATTATATACCGGAACAATCACACTCAGCTTTGCGTTCATATAAAATAACCTCCTAACTCCACATCGACAGTCTAGATATAGATAGCTATCGACAGTCAGTTTTCTCACAAATCCTACTGTTTTATACTAGCTATATCGGAAATATCATCCGGGAATTAAGAGGTTTTGATATTGTTTTTTATTTAATTTTGTTTTAAGAAATAAAAGAAAGCGGCAAATTTACAAGGTTTACCAACGAGTAATTCTTACCAACCTTGTCATAGCCGCTTTTGATCACCTGTCTTGCGAGAGGTTCATTATTGATGTATTCATTAATTATTATCGGCAGTTTTTCTCATTCCTTTAGGTCATAAACCACAATATCTTGATTTTTCTTAAAATATTTATTCTCCTATTCACCGCCGACGACTGCAGCCTTCTGAGAGCTTTCGTTTTCCTTATTGTCCACCGGCTGTGACTCCACATCCATATTTATATCTGACTGCGTCTGCTCCTTCGACTCTGCAGGCTCCGGTTGCTGCGGCTGTTCCACCGGCTCCGGGATCTCATGATCCATAACCTCCTCAAGCAGAATCATATTCTCATCAACAGTATCCAACTGTTCCTCAGATGGAGAGACTTTCGAGAAGTTGAACACCAGTGTAACCTTCAGATCTCCGCCTGCCCACAGAGCTTCTGAGCCTTTTTCCAGATAACCGCGAAGCCGCACACAAGCATAATCCGAGCTTGTCACTTCCCGCTCATATGCCATCTGTTTCAATTCTTCTACATCCGTATCTTCCATATGCTGTGCCAATTCAAAAGAAGTCAAAAATTCACCGTTCCCCTCCGGAATGGCATAGGATAATGTTTGCTCTCCGTTGAGTGCCAAATCCAGACGCAGATCACAATTTTTCTCACCTGTCGTGTATTCATTCAGATCATAGCACTGTTCAGAATCATCTGCGCTGATATCCAATTGCTGCTCGACAAACTTCACGTCTGTCGGAATCTTATTTACTTCCACATATGTACGGTCGATGGATACGTTGATCGGAAAATCACTACAATTACAGATGGTGATATCCTCACCGATCACCTGCCAGTCTTCTTCATATGGCAAAATATTGATCTTAAACGTAGTTGGCAAAACAACAGACACTACTTCTGTTGACACTGCGCTCATCGAGAACTCTTTTTTATTCATATTACCGGCATAATCACACGCAGTAATCTCAAACTCATGTTCCTCACCTGAGCCCAATTCCACATTGTACTCTAAGATGGTAGGCACACTCTGACCACTTGCCAATTCCACCGATTTCAAAACATTGCTCAGCGGCAGCTGCGCAATCTCACCATCAACCATAATCTGAGCTTCACTGATGCCGGACTTCACTTCACCCTGCTCAACCATTGTCACATGAAGGTATTGAATATCATTTTTGTCCACACGTTCATAGTTGATCAGCGGTGCGTCCAACTCATTTACTACATATTCAGAAAAAAGCAGTACCGGCTCTTCATTGGCATTATAATAATATACCTGCAGTTCCTCGTTCACAGTCTCCGGAATCGGAATATCCACAACTCCACCAACAACCGCTGCCATACCGGTTTCCTCGCCGTACTGATACACAACTTCAGATATTCCAAGTCTTGCAACATCGTCGCCTTCTGCCAGTACCAATCGATAAGAAGACTCGCCCATTGCAAAAAAGGTGCCGCCCATTGCATAACCGCCTACGCGCTGCACTGTCACAGAATCAGCCCTTGGCTCAAGCAAGATTTCCTCTGCCGCAATTGTCTCTGTTTCTTCACCTTCTGTCTCAGTCAGTTCCTCTTCGGTCAGTTCTTCCGCATCAAGTGTATCTTCCGCAGAAGCATCTTCATTCTCTGTATCTTCATTTCCCAGTGAGTCATTCGTATCATCCCCTGTGGGTTGATCCGTATCGTCGCCGTCCACCGGCACTTCCTCCGTTTCGGATTCCGTCTCATTCTCCGGCTGTGTCACACCATCCGGATTATCTTCATCTGACGGATCTGTTTGCGATGCATCTTCCTGAGACTGATCACCACTCGGCTCGTCTTCGACCGTCGGCGGATTTGAGTCGCCTTCACCTGCCACCAGATCGCTGTCCGGATTTTGGTCGCCTTCACCTGCCGACAGATTGCTGTCCGGATTTTGATCGCCTTCACCAGACTCGCTGTCTTCCGGCTCCTCCATTCCTTCTATCTGAAACTGCAAATTTCCATCAGCGTCTATAATGGAAGCTTCCACCATCAACTGCTTAAACTCTGCCCATGTCATATTCTCCGGCAAAGATATCTCGATCTTGCAGGACTTATCATCGTCACCAGTTCCGATTAATGCCACAAAATCCTGGTTCATCGGAGTATCCTCATCCGGATCCTGCTCGAAATCTTCCTCACCCGGCGGTATTGGATCTCCATTTTCATCCGTTGGTCTGACAACTAACTGATAATTTCCATTGTCGATGACAATATCAAATCTGTCAGATTGAATATTAATATTCGAAAGTGTGCTTTCAGTCAGATTGGAAAGCGTGATATATGCTGAAGCATATGTTTCGTTGTCATCCCAACTATTGTTCTCATTTACATTCTCTGAACTCTCTCCGGTTTCAGGCACATCAACAGTTCCCTCCGCACCCTCATCCGGCAAAGGATCTTCCGGTTGCGGAAGCTTTGGTTCCAATACGATATTGAGCTGTGGCGGAGTTTCCGCTTCTTCACCTTCCGCTTCCGGCACTCCCTGTGTATTCTCCGGTTCCGGCTGTGGCTGTACCAGCGGTTCAATATTCACAGGTTCAACATTCACCGATTGCTCACCGGTTTCATCCGCATAAACCTGTTTTGGTCCAACAGAAAAGGAAGAAACGATGATCAAGCAGGCGGCAAGTCCTGTTGCCAGCACTCGTTTGTGATTGTGATAAGCATAAAGCAGCAGATCACGCACAAAAAGGTATACCGCTACCAACGCTACGCATGCAAAACAAGCCATACGGCTGCGGCGCGATACGGCGATCATTTTCTTCCATATATAAGAATCTGTATGCAATTGTCTTCTTTTGGTGTAAGCAACATCCATGTCATTCACCTTCTCACAGTATCCTTATCAGTGTCTACCTATACATATAGGGCTTATCTTTTGTATCGGTTCCTTCCTCACAAAAGTTTAGCCACTGTACCTAATTTTATTTTATAGGTTTCTATATCATATCACGGATCCGACATAAATTCCAGTCAATCCCATGTTTTTAGGTATTGATCTCACAAAAAATAGCCTAATTAACCAGATTCATCACATTTTATGAGCTTAGTATCTGTGTCTTTTCACATTTTATGACAAAAAGTGATTGCATCATCACAATATTATTTTCTCAGGCAGACCCCTAGTCTCCAAATCAGATATAATGGCAAACTGTATGTCTCGGTTTCCTGGCAAATATTTACTGCACAATTTTTGAGCGACATCTTTATGCCGATGACCGGAGTATATTGCTTGCAAAACTGTATATAACTTTTGGCTCTGGTATTATCTGCAGCTTTTACCTCTATTTATTATTTGCATTTTTCATAGGAACTTTGCAATTTTGTTTGCGTTTTTCATAGGAACTTTGCGAAATATAATTTAAATAAGCAGATATGATGTAATCAGATTCTGTCATCGCATCATCTCAGAAGATCTTCCGGACTGCAGTATAACTCTTTTGCCAATCGCATGATATATTCCGCACTCGCTTTTTGGATATCCTTCTGTCCCTGTTCATACTGCTGGATCGTACGCACCGGAATCATCGTCCGTTCCGCCAATTGGCGTTGGCTCAGTCCCGCATACATACGCAGTCGCTTCAGCATAGCCGGATCATGACTGTCTTTTCGCATGTCATCCAACGCATCCACAAACTGCATAATATCCATCTCGTGGTATTTATCATACATCAATCGAATATCGCACACCGAGACTTTGTCCGTAATCTGATCGAAGGCAATGTTTTTGTACCATTGATAATAAGCGATTGCCCATCCAAGCCAGTATTCCGGACTACGATTGATCGAATATTCAGGCTCGACCAGTATCGCTTCGGCATCCTGTTCCAGAATTAATTGGAAAGCGAGTTCCACTCCCGACATCCCTGCCACCACCGAAGAATCCCCACATTCAAACAGCCTGGACAATTCAGAGGTCACAAACAGGTGATAAAAATCTTCCAGTTTCATCCCATAAGAATTTACTCCATAATCAAACATCCACGCCAGAGATGTTCTGGCTTTCGATAATAATGTCCGGTCGTAAGCGTGCATCATCTGCTTTGATCTCCTCATCTAAAATTTGCATCATATATAATTCACCGCGCCGCCACTTCTCTGATCTCATATTTGCATAATGCTCCCTTGCGCAGGTCTCGCGCCTCTCCTTTTTCGGATACCACTCCAAATGGTTGACCACTTCATGTGAAACATGGGATATATGCCCAAAAGCTTTCTCGCTTTTTAAAACTACCTGTTCACCAAGATGCCCCAGAACCATCGCTCGCGCCAAAGTCCTAAGTGAGATTGCATTATTTAAAAAATCCTGTGCAAACGAAAAATAGCTGTCATCCGCCCGATATCCAATCATCAGATCGCATTCCATATAATTCGGAAGAAAACGTTCCAGCAAATAATGTTTTGCCTCTTTCCCGAAATCTGTCTGAATATCAAAAGTACGATTATCTACCAGAATTGCCAGCCAATGCAAAATCGAGTACTGATCCGCGCACAAATTCATGACGCGCAAACCATCTGTATTCAGGCAGTATTCATTCACAATCCCGTTACAGCCCTTCGAAACCGCCCATTCTTTTGCCAGACTCGCATCCTCTGTACAATAAAAGCCCAAGCCATAGTCATTATACGTCTTACCATATCCGAAAACCGGTTTTTCCATTATATATTTTGATCCATGATATATGATTTTCTGATTCATGCTAAAATTATACTCCCACAGGAGTAGTTTTTCAACTATTTTGCTACAAGAAATTTTGTGGTCAAATAGATTGACGAAATCCATTTACCCTTTCATTTGGGTGCAAACCATTACAATACATCTTGCGATTCTCCGAATACCTGCTGCGCATGGCGGAATTTGAGTAATCAGATTCTGCCTTTTTGCTGCATAGTTGGGGCCAAGCTTACTTCCTATCGGGCAACCGTACGATTGTCAAATATTAATTTGCCCCAAAATTTTCCTATTTTATTTAGGAAAATTCACCAATGGCTTCTCAAAATTTTATTTCATTCTGCCACCTAGCAAAATTTACTAATTCATGCTATACTAAGCAAAGAAAATTTTTTGTTTTCTATAATGTTTATCGAAATGACGACCGATAAACATACTAGGAATCAAATATCATAGGAAAGGAGGATTTTAGTTATGTCCGATAACGGACAGTCTACATCATCTTCGCAGGCAGCAAAAAACGCTGACAAAAAAGGTAACGGCTCCAAAGTCCTTATCATCATCTTGTTGGTGCTTGTACTTGTTGCACTGGGTGTCATCATCTACTTGTTGACAAAGAAACCAGCCGAAGAGCCGAAAGAAAGTCGCGGTGTCGTCCTGACAGAAGAGAACGCATCCGATGTATTAACGAATGAGCCGGTAGAGGATGGATATTACCAGACATCCCAGACCATCGACTGGCACTTCAAAGGTAAGACATCTGAAGATGCATATGTAGCAAACGATGTAGCAAATTCCAGAACCGTATACTTCGACTTAATGCTTGAAGATACCCAAGAAATCTTATATTCCTCTCCATACATACCGGTAGGAAGTGAGATGAAAGGGTTAACACTCGACAAAGAGTTGGATCCGGGTACATACAGCGTAGTGATAGTATATCATCTGGTAGACGACGATGAAAATGAGCTCAGCTCACTCAATGTCGGCTTAGACATTTATGTAGAATAATTAGCAAGGATGCTGATTATAAAAAATCAATCAAGGAGGAATTCATTATGAAATTCAAAAAACTTTTTGCAAGTGTGCTTGCAATCGCACTCGCAGTTGCTGCAATCCCTGTAGCGCCAGCAAAAGCTGATGTCATTGAAGGACAGACAGCATTCAAAAACACAGAAGTATACAAGACAGTACTTCCTACCACTGATAGCCAGAAGTTCTACTTAGATCCTCAGGGTCTGTCACAGGTTGGTCAGACTGGTCAGGCAGCACTCCCAACAGGAAATGCCGGTCAGGTTGTAGGTAAGACTACTATGTCAGCAATCAACTTAAGTTCCAGAGCTGTTAAAATGGATGTCAAATATGTACTTGATGTAGCTTCTGCTGATATGGACGTTGTTGCACTCGCTGATTCCGGAACATCTATTAAAACTGCAGCAGATACAGTAACCAAACCTGCAATTTGTCTCACAGTTACTGCTAAAAACACGAATGCAGCCAAAGCTGTTACCGCTGCTGCTGCTACTTTAGCTGTTGGTGGTACTGATTCAGTTGCTGCTGTTGCTTCCGGCACAAGCTTTACTGCTCATGCTTATGAGTTTGAGGCAGCTGATTATCAGGCTGTTACCAAATCAGCATTTGATGCTACTGACTTAGACGAGTTATACAACTCTGACAACTACGATTACATTATGAACACAACTGGTGCATCTATCGAGTTAGAGATCGGTGGTATCTGTTTAGCACAGGGTGATTACAGTGCATTTACCGGTGCAAATGCCAAACCTTTGAATTTGAACATGACATTTAAGTTCACAAAGGCTTCTGATGGATCATCTCTCGCCCCGGATCTTGCATCATTGACCCTTTATTCTACTTCTACAACAGGTTATAACAATAGCAACGGTGTCCAATACGTGCTTGCCGCTGGTGCTACAAATGTAGCTTATTTTATTAATGATACTTATTATCCAGCTGATTCATATGTTTTTAATGACGGAACATATATTGGACTTATCTGGTCACCGATTTATAAATCAGGAGACACTTGTTATATAACATTTACATTAGGCGGAAACAATTACAAGTATAAGATGTGGTAAAGGATAATATAAAAACCAGGGCTTTTGTCCCTGGTTTTTATATTATACAAAATAGCATCCTCAACAATACGAAACATGTAGTCATTATAAATTTCTAACACATAGTCTATCCCTCAGGCAGTAACCTATTTCATTGATAAAATGTAATGTCTGTGCTTTTAGCTCGCATGGAAACGCATTCAATGCAGGCCCTGTCTCAAAGCTCAACACCCCATCAAATCCTATGTCCTTTAACCCTCTCAGAAATCCATCCCAGTCCGTGGAAGACGTATTCTCACGGGTTTTCACGAAGGTGAACGGTATCTGATGCAAATCGCTAATTCCGTCATTATCATGAATATGCAATACTTTTAACCGACTTCCTAAAGTGGTTATAAGCGCTTCAAAATCCAGCCCAATCAAGTTTGCATGCCCCACATCAAAACAAAAACCCAATATCTCCTGCCCATATCGCGCATTGATCCTGTCAATCCGTTCCACAGCTTTTCTTGCATCACAACAAGGTCCCTCAATCAAATGTCCACCTACACTGTTATAGAGATTTTCAATGCATATTGTAATCCCATATTTTACAGCCAGTGGTGCAATGGCATGGATCAATTTCTCCGTCTCCTGCCATTCCAGTTCCTCAGAGCCAAGGAAATGCGACAATTTGAATCCATGAATCACAATGTAGTTGCAATCAAAATAATGACATAGCTCCATACTCTTTGGTGCCACCTTGTTCCACAGATATTGATTCACATGCTCCTCTGCGGTTGGCACATAAAGGGGATACGGCATATGCATCTGATGAATTCGAATACCTGCTGCCTTGGCAGCCTCTTTATGGGGCAAAAAATATTCTCGCAATTCTTCGATAGATGCATCAAAAAAAGAATTAATCTTTGACCCATAGATATCTGTATTTTTCAGATAACTGTTTAAGCTGAAATCGCAGCAGGTAAATCCGACACTCCTTAGCATCTCAAACCCTTCCTTCGGATTCGCATCATCTACTACGTTCCATGTCTGTACACCAATCTCAAGCATGACCTTCCTCCCACATCTCTAATCGTTCCCAATGAAAGCTTGGCATAAATTCATCATTGAATCGTTCGATTGGATTCGCAATGCCCATATTGCGCAACTGCTTTTCGATGTCGTCATAATACATGATGCAGATAAAAATGGCACAGTCCGGCGAAAGATTTTTTAATTCTTCAGGCGAACGAATCTCTAATCCTTCAAAGGTCTCACCCCAACGACTTTCATTATTATCGCAGGTAAAAAGCGGTGGAAACTCCTGCCCATAGCACTTCATATAATTTCTGCACATATTTCCTGCACCGAACAAAACACGACTACTGTACTTTTTCATCACACGTGTCATCTGTATCTGCCACTGAAAATACTGCGCCTGTTTATATGCCAGTTCCAGTAATGCCGGACGCAGCGTGACAGATGCTGCTGCCACAGAATCTCCAATGCTCATGATCAAGTCCCCGTCAAATTCCAGTTCACGAAGTCCACGGATCAGGTTCAACCAGTCTGTCTTGGACTGCCCTTGGTGCGCACAAGAAAAAGGAAGCAAATGATCATCACTGTTTCCATCGTTATCCCGTAAGATCACTGCTTTCAGTCGATGTCCCAGAGTCATGACAAAATCATACATATTCTGTCCACACAGATTACATACTCCCACATCCAGACAAAAACCGTATGCTTCTTTTCCAGCTTCCTCATTCAAATAATCAATAGTTTCCACAACCTCATACGGATCGGAATATGGCCCCCTCAGATAATGACCGTGATAGACTCTGCACTGATTTTGAAACAGATTGGTCTTTTCACTGTAATCTGTCAGAATATCTTGTGAAATCATCCGGCAAATCACGCTCTCCTTATCGCCGAAATCTTTCACGTGATCTATGAACTCAGACAGGTTCTCCTTTTTGCTAAAAGCGGCTTCATTGACAGCTACTCCATCAAAGCCGAGTTCCTTTAATTGTAAAATTGTCCGTCTAGGATGCTTGATATCTGCTACCCCGGACAAAGAACAGAGTAATTTCATTTCGTCTCCATCTCCTTTGGAACCAATCACACACAAAATCTTCTTTTACAGTTTCTTCCTCAGCTTGGTTGAACTGACTTTTTCGGTGTAATCAAAGAATACAATATCAGCTCCTACACGTTCCAAATCCGCCTTTTCTCTTTCCCAATCTGCGTCACCTACATGATCATTTCCCGAAAACTGCACATCAAAATGAAACATCCGGTAAGCATCCATAATTCCATTATACTGAACCGGTAACAGTTCTGCCTGATCCACATATCTGCAGGATGCGACAATCTCCACTCGATCCGCTTCCGGAATGATTGGCGACTTGTTTTTTTTATCGCAAATTGTCTCATCGGATAACACTCCTACGATCAGATAATCACACAGTTCTTTTGCCCTTCGAAGCAGGTTCAGATGTCCAACATGAAACATGTCAAATGCCCCTGCCACATATCCAATGTGATATTTCTTCTGCGAATTTTCTTTGTCACTGGCAACAGCAATTGGTCTCATTTTGCGCGGATAATCCTTATTCCAATCAAAAATAGAATAATCGCCTACGCCCATCTCGTCCAGTTGTTTCATCACAGACAGATAATTCTTGATGCAGATAATCACCTTGTATTCTGCCGGTTCTAAGTCTCGCAGAATATCCGGCGACTGAATGGTGACGCCGTCTAACAGTTGTCCCCACCGATCCGTATTATTATCTAAAATCGCTTCGACCTTATAGTCGTTTCCGTATATCTGTAAAAACTTTTTCGTAAAATTACCGGAACCAAATAAAAACAATTTCCTCGTATCTGCGCGATCGAAAATGTCCACAAATAATTTCTGATACTGCTCTGCTGAATAGTTGATTCTCTGGCGATTCGAATGAATCTCGTTATAATTCGCTCGTACACACTTATGATACGCTTTTAATTCTTTCTCGCTTCTTAATTCCTGCAAAAATTCCCGTTCAAAGTTTCTCCAGCAATCCGCCTTTCTTTGAAGATCATATCGTTCAAGCAATTTTTCTCTCTCGTACAATGCATTCGCCTGTGGATCACCTGCATAAAAGGTCACAACCATGCGCCAGATCAATGCATTCGCAGGACAGTTTTCTACGCAAAATTCCTGATCAAAGAACATAAAGGTTCCGTCCTTATGAAAGGCATTGAGTGGCACCATATCCGGGTATCCTTGCTTTAAAAGCACTCCGTTTCCGTCTCCCATATCCTCTTTTACAATGTCTGAAGATTGTAAAATCAGATCACGAAAATGATCCATCTCCTTTAAAAACAATTCCGTATCTGTATGAAGCAATCTTTTTAAATATACCTGTGCTACCTCTGCAGTTTCATATGGCATGACATATTTACTGCCTTTCAATTTACCGGATACAACCGCAATGTCTCTTGCTTTCAATTCCTGTGTATGATGATCCAAGTCGATTAAACGTGCCTCTCCCTCCGGATAAACCGCATATTTTTCTACACTCTTTTCATCATGCACGATCGTATATAATGCATCTTTTTTCCCGCGCTCCAATGATCCCGTGATATGACTGACATCAGACAGTTCACCTTCTATCGTACATTCCACCAAATATGCATTTGCCATCTGATGAAACATGTCGTTGGCTATCAATCCGTCATACAGGCATTGTTCTTCCATAAAAACTGAATGTGGATAATGATAGGTTGGAAACAACCGGTTGGATAAATCTTCATTTGGCAAATAGTTTTCTGAGTAAATCAAAGATGGATTCTGCAAATCAGTCAATACAGAATAAAATTTCATTTTGGGAAATCCCGCCTGCTGCAAGAGCTGCTTAATCTCCGCCTTACTGTATGTACGTCCGCAAAAATCATCCTGAGCTGCGGTATAGGCACGACGATATCCCTCAATACCATCGAAGTTTCGTCCCGTATATAAATCACGATCTCCGCAAAAATAACGAAGACCATAGCGGTTGTTTGCACCAAGCAGCAATGTGCCCGATTTTTTTAACACCGTTTGACATAGTTTCAAAATCTCTAACGGATATTTCAGCTTCTCAAACTCTGCAACACAAACAATATAATCAAACCCGTCATCTTCTTCTGTTTTTTGTATGTGCAGATTATAGGGCAAGCGCTCTGGATTCCATACCGTACAATCTAATTGCAGACGATTCAGAAATGCTGCATATACATCCTCATCCGATCCCACATACAATAGTTTTGAACCGGCAGAAAACGGATACCAGCCGATTAAACCTGTTGGGATATTTTGTTGTAAATCATCCACTATCATCTGTCATCCTTTCACCAATCACACCCATCATATGTTGACAAAATACATGCATCTGCATCATATTCATCTTCCAACTTCTAAAAAAGCTCCTGCGCTTATACCATATAGAAATGTTCTCCTAACACAGGAACTATCAACCAGGATTCTACACCGTATTGTCGTAATAAATCAGATATCGCTTGATAAGCCATACCCTGCACAGATACGGCAACAATCACCTGCGCATCTACAATATTATCCTTCACTTCTTCGATACTGCAAACCGGTATAGTCCATTTTGCTCTTTCAACCGGCGTATCCGATTCGACGAAACACTTCAATTTATCTAAATATCCCATATTATATAGCAAACGAAACATCCATCGAGATACCTTACCGGTCCCGTACATCATAATATAGGGGGCCCGCTCCAACTGTTGCTGTATGGTTGCGCGTACATGATTATAATTCATACATACATCATCCGGGTTAGCTACTACCTTTTGCATCCATAGGGTTAATTCATCTTCTGATTTCAGACAGCCTGCATAATTCTCATAATCTTTTTTGATCGTCTCGCAAAAGCCTCTTCTCAGTTCATCTGCAATGCGCATAAATGTCCCTCGATGTCTGGACAGTCGATAATAATTGACATACGGAAGTGCTCCCAAATCACCTTTGCTTTCAAAAAGTTCGCCAAGCCATTGGTATTCGTCTCTCATTGCATACATCTTATTTTTACTTTTGACTGAGGCAGTCGGATTATCCTGACGGTAAAGATAATATGCCTCATTTAACCACATTGCTCTTTTACAATAATACAATGTCTGCATCCAGAAACCATTGTCCTGATAGGATGCTCCCGGTGTCTCATGATGTCGGATCTGATTTTCTTCCAAAAAACATCTCTTGTAGATACCCGTCCAAGTGTTCATATAAAATTTATAAAATACACTTCGATCACCTTCAGACAATACACGGTCGTAGTATTCGTCAACAGCCTGCACATGAATGCGATTCAAATAATCATATTTTTCTAACCAGTAAAAAGCATCTGCTTTCACGAGATCAAGGTCATGGTCTATGGCAACCTGATAAAGACGTTCATACATCTGTGGCAGAATACAATCATCACTTTCCACAATTCCGATATATTCCCCCGTTGCCACATCCATTCCGGTATTCATAGCCGCGCCATAGCCGGCATTTTCTTTATGAATCACTTTTATTCGATTGTCCATTCGGGCATAATCATCCAATATCTGTGGCGAGTCATCTGTAGAGCCATCATCCACACAGATAATCTCAATATCCCTCAACGTCTGTTCAAGAATGCTATCAATGCATTTATTAAGATATTGCTCCACATTGCAAATCGGAACGATGACTGATACTTTGGGCATATGTATTATTCCTTTCCGTATTTTTCAGGATGTTCGATCACATCCATAATCCGCGCTACTACACGCTCAGTGGCATGTCCATCATCGTAGGACGGATCTGCCGCAATAAATGTTTCCAGTTTATTTAAATAATCCTGTTCATCAAATCTTTGAATATTTTCCAATAGTTCTTTCTGCGTGTGCGCAATCGGATATGGCCAGGTGCTGATCGGTTTATAAAAACCGCGATCATCCGTATACTGCTTCGCATCATTCTGGTAGAGAAAAACCGGTCGTCTCTGTAGTCCAAAATCCCACATGATCGACGAGTAATCGGTAATCAGGACATCTGCTGCAACAAGGAATTCCATGACATCATGATACATAGAAATATTAATTCCATATGGATAAAAGGATTTTCCTTCATCGTATTGATATAGCATCTGATGAAAACGATACATCAACACATATTCCCCACCAAAACATTTTTCCAGTTTCTCCAATACTAAGTTCATATCCAAGTCATATTGACTAAACGACTGATCTTTTTGATCTCTATATGTGGGTGCATATAACAGGATCTTTTTTTCTGTAGGAATATGAAATTGTTTACAAATTCTATCTCGGACTCCGGCATTCCGAAAAATGATATCCACTCGCGGACTTCCGTATTCCGCAATCTCTCCCTCATACAAAAAGGATTCTCGAAATACTTTGGAATTCCCATAAGTATTGGAAATCGCCAGATCAACATTCTTAAAATTATTAACTACCGTTTCCACCAATTTTTCATTATTGAGACATGCGTGAATTCCGGCTTTTTTATAGCACCCCGATCCATGCCATGTATGAATGGTATATTGTTCCTTTCTTTTGTACGGAAAGCCATCTATACCAACATTTTGAATGACAATTCCTGCTGTATATAATTCCCGATAATATTCACAAGAATACCGTTCTACCTGTTTTATCTGTTCGGGCAATTCTGATTTCTCCAGCTTCATCACATCCCAGACAAGTTCCAAGTTACTATGATGTTTTAACAGATATTCAGCAATATATTTCGGATTACATCCATAACCTTTCCCATCATAACTGTCAAAAAAAATCTTTGTTCTTTGAATCGGAAGATTGGAAAATTCCGCAAAGATGCACTCCTTTATTTCGCTAATTACCTGTCCCGCAATGAGGCAGACGTCACCAAATCCGTCTTTTCTCAATCGGTCTTCAATATCATATGCTCCTTTTATTGCGATACAAAAAGCTGCCTGTTTTTCCATAATATCAACGGAATAGGCATAAATCGGTTTATCAAAAAATCTATCTACGTTGTTCTCTTTTTTTGTCACAACAAATCCAATCACTTGCCGTTCCATGCCATAAAATTGTAGATACGCATACAGTATAGTAGCATATATACCTGCGCCATATATATAGATTTGTTTATTTTGGAGTCTTTGTCTCAAATTATCTAAATTCATTTTTTCCTTAAATTATTCTTTCCGGTTTTGGTTGCATGATCTTGTTTTGTTCTATCCCAAATCGTTCTGAAAGCTCACCACATATTTTCGCTCGCTGCTCATCATCCCAAACAGCGATAATAACATCATCATACTCCATATGGATGATCTGTTCCACCGGCAGGACATTTCGAAAATCGTATGTGTATTTTTCATAATTTTTATCAATCCAGCCGGAAATAATAATCTGTTCAAATTCCGATAATTGATTGATATAATCTCTTCCTACCTTCCCAGCTCCATACACAACTACTTTTTTTCCTTTTAACACATGAATGTCTTTTATTTTATAATATGAAATGTGTATAATCTGATCAGATATATCGCTCCTGATCCTTGTAATGATTTGTCTCAACACCCAATTTTCCAACAGATTCATATCCAATCCATGATTCTTTTGACACAACATATGATACATATGATCGGTTAACCTATTTTGTTTTAAAATCCGTTCGATACCATTTTTCGCATGAGAGACAGACTCCGATCGAATCCTGTAATGATACAGCACCTGATCCACGGAAGCTATTGTAATATCAGGTCTGATATAGCCTAAAAATGCACAATAGTCTTCTCCGTAACTCATTTCATCAGGCACATCAAGATAAGCTTGTCTGAATACATTTGTTTTATACATTTTGTTCCATATAAATGCCGAAAAAATATCCTTATTCTGAAGCATTGCCTCAAAAATATCATGACATATGTTTTCATCCAGTTTGATTATAGATTCATTCCATCTATAAGTGTATGATTGTTTCCCTTCACAAATATAATTGCACTGCACGATATCAGCGGAATATTTCATGATACTACTTAGCAAAGCTTCGACCATGTTCCGTTCAATCCAGTCATCACCATCTACATTAACAATGTAATCACCGGTAGCTCTTGCAATTCCGCTTTTTCTGGCTCCTACAAGACCTTGATTTGATTGATGAACGACTTGTATTCTATGATCCTGTTCGGCATATTTATCGCATATTGCTCCGCTGCTGTCAGTTGATCCATCATCTACAAGTATGATCTCCAAATTTGTATACGACTGGTTGCAAATACTTTCGATACAAATTCCTACTTCATTCTCTATATTGTAAATCGGAACAACAACAGAAACCTTTTCGTTCATATAATCCCCACGAGAATCAATCGGTGATTCTCAATCTCCTTCCTTTCAGCTAACATCAATTTGTTCAGCAACCGGTATCGGATAATTCTCAGCATGCGCACCATGACATCTATGACACATTTCAAGATACCCTTTTTCTGAATAACCCAGATTAAACTCTAATAATTCTCTTTTAAAATTCACTCCGTTTAGCGTTTCTAAATCTAAGTAATCATTTTTTCCTTCATTGAAATGCAAATTGTCAGATACACTGCGCGCCATGACACAAAAATATAATTTATTGCCCCTTACTTCTCTACATGGAGTCAGACAGTGATCAAATGTTTGAATCAACTCTGTCTCATTCATTTCTTTATTCAAATAATCAAATCCAAAATCAATCCACTTTCCCTCTTCTTTGGACAATTTATATTCAATACCGTATTGTTCCAAAGCATCTATTAATTTCTTATGTGATATCCTTAATCCTGGTATTGATTTTGAATAATTTGAGATGCGAAATAAGACCTTGTATTGTCGACAAACCTCTAATACCTCTTTACGCGGAACAATCGTTCCATTTGTAGTAATACAATATATACCCATCTGATTACGATATCTTTCCCCAATATATGTAATTGCTTTTGGTAATTCTTTATATAAAAGCGGCTCACCGCCGATCAGCACAAACTCATTAATAAAATCCACTTTTGAAAAAAACACATCTGCACTTCTGTATACCTCTGAAAGTTCCATGTCATCTGACCGATTGTCAACATTATAACAAGCATGTGCACATTTTTTGCATTTTAATGAACATCTTTCCGTTAACGTAATTTGTGCTAAGTGCATATAAGTTTTATCAAAAAGAAATGTTGCTATGATCGGAAGTATTTTATCATGAAATTCATCATAAAAATAATAGTTTTCTCCATGCAACAACTTTTTCGCTGTCAACTGATGTTCAATTTCTGCCGTATTCTTTTTTGAAGCGGTAATTACAATTGCCGGATCATCCTCATAAGATAAATATTCTTCAAGTGATATAACGGATTTATCCATATAGGTAGTTCCTTGTCGTTTACTATTGTTATCAATATAACCACCAAGTAATCCAAATGCGTCCAAACAGTTTCCTGTAACTCGACCAAGTTCTCCTGCTCCAAACAAATACACTTTTTTTTGAAAACTTCTCGGTATAGAGGAAAATGTTTTTTCTAATTCATGTCCTTTATTTATCCACTTCATTGATAACTCCTATTTCTTATCCCACCAATACACGTAGTTATTTATGCACTGATTTATTACTTTTCTCTCACCATGCCAAAATTATCATAGTGTTTCTAATTCCATAATATGTTGAAATCCTAATTTACCTAGTTGTTCATAGATCCCTTTTCCATATCGATTTGTCACTCCGATCACAATCATGGCAGTCTCTCTATACTCAGTCAATTGTTCAATTGGTTTTACCGGTATATTTGAGAGAAATGCCGGGTTTCCATCTGTGTTGGTGACACCAACTGCTTCGATTTTGATGTGCTGATTACATAAATACCGTATCATGGATTTCGCAGCTACACCTGCCCCGAACACAATGATCTGCTTTTGTTTCCTTAATATTTCTAATTCTTTTTCCTCTATTTTCAGCCATCTGCTTTTGCAACAGTTCACTATGTTATATATTTCACCGGTTGGTGCATCCAACCAATTTAATAATTCATTTCCTTCATCATATTCCCTGTATAGTTGCCATGTATCAAAAAAACGATTCATATATTTTGCAAAAGCCTGATTTTCTTGCTCTGTAAGAGATGCATAGTTTTGTTTCCAAGTCATATATATTTCCATAAATATAACAAATACAGACTGCACCCTCTTGGGCGACATAACATGGCAGATAGAGCCTGGTCTTTGACGATAACGATAAAACTTACAATTCAAATTCAAAATTCTTTCTGCCTTCATACAACATTGAATCCAAAAAACATTATCCTCGTGAAGTAATCCCGGTACAAATTCTAAGTGATTATTTATCAAAAAATCCTTTCTAAAAAATTGTCTACAACTTTCACATTTTATCCTATTTTCATTGATAGACTCACGAAATAATTCCCGTCCACTTAAAATATGTGCATTATCCAAACTGACATCTTGTGCGTTTTTTGAATACTCACAAGGCATATCATCCTCAAATTTCTCCATATCAAAAAAGACGATATCAGTATTGTAATTCTCTGCTATCACATATAAAAAAGAAATTGGATTTTCACCCATGAGCATATCATCTGAATCTACAAACCAAACATATTTTCCCCGTGCATATTTAAGCCCTGTATTTCTAGCCTCAGACAGCCCTTTATTGCACTCGTGTTTCATGCATCTTATGAGATCAGGATATCTCTTTTGATATTGTAGAATTATCTCATAAGACCGATCGGTAGAACCATCATCAATACATATAATTTCCATATTACGATCTGCATAGGAAATAATACTTTCCAAACATTCGCTCAAATACTTTTCCACATTAAATACAGGAACTATAATGGATACTGTTATCATTTTGTCACCTCAGCTAATCAAATAACATTTTTATAGCCATCCTGCCTCAATTGTGTGCGCACCTTTTCACCATTTTCACCTTTTATACCAATAACGACCGTTACGTTTTCTTTTTTTTCGTCCAGGTCCTCATATGCAATTACTTCGTGTCCCATAAATGTATTCCTATTCTTTTTGGTTACTAATACTCCGTTTATTTTAACATCTAATACATTCAACATTTCTAATATTCTTCTTGCAAACGTTCCTGCTCCATATATATATACATTTGATTCACTGAGAACAAATTCATCTAAAAATGTCTTTTGATTTTTTTGAAATTTCGAATCATCAAATAATAATCCGTACATATATTGTCTAAATATATCCTCAAAAATCACATCCTGCTGTACTTCCTGACGGGTTTGTTGGATGTATTCCGCTAATAAATCTAATATTTGGATCACTGCCTTCTGTTTCTCTATGTCTTTTGTTACCATTGCGTATTTAAATAATTCGCTATAGCAGACAAAAAAATTCTTTACTGTTGTGACTGCATCCTCTGTGGTCGTTATTGACGAGTCTCTTCTAAAATAATGATAAAAATTTTTCGTCGATAAGATCACTTTATTTGCACTTAAATAGCATTGTATCACAAATAAAACATCCTCATTAATTATATTTTCTAAAAAAAACAATTTATTATCTAATAAAAATTTGCGATTATATATATATCTCCACGCACCCGCAGTAACCAACTCATTACTCGCCAATAATTGTTCCATCAATTGTACACCCGTGCATGGTACGTTATAGTTCATAGTATACCCTGCGCAACCTCTATTGTATTTTTCCTCTATTTCATGAGTTTTGAATTCATTTACCGAACCAAATGTAACAAAATCCGGTTGCTCGCTCTGAACCATATTATGCAATTCTATTAACGAGTTATCTGAAATATAATCATCTGAATCCACAAACCATATATATTCACCAGAAGCAGCCCTTAGCCCTTTATTTCTTGCAATAGATGGTCCTTCATTACATCCACTATAAATTACGTTCACACTATGATATTGTTTTTCATATCGATCTAAAATCTCTTTTGATTGATCTGAAGATCCATCATCAACGCATATTATTTCAAAGTCCATTTCTTGTTTTAAGATACTTTTCAAACATCTATCTATGTATTGATCCGCATTATAAACCGGAATAATAATTGAAAATTTCATGCATGTTCTCCCCATAAATCTTATAATCTACAATTTGTTAATCCCTTTCCTTGCATATATGATTACGTCCATTCCGACATCTCTTTTTTACTTATTTCATGTCTTAAATTTTCTTTACGATTTTGCACATTGCAATACCTGCAAAACGGTGCCGGTTTTGCTAACTTTTCCAACATTTGTTTCTTATTTTTTACTTGATATATATCTACATAGTCGTCTTCTGTCACTTCTAAATTTTGATTGAACTTCTTATTAAAATGCTGTATACACCCAATAACAGAACAAGTATATACTTTTCCCTCTCGAAGTTGATGACACTGATTTGCCATATCACAATTTGTAAATGAGGTATAAGCATCCTGACTACCTTTTATATCTAATGGCATTTTTGAAAACGTACACTCGTCATCACTCATCCTCATATAATCAAACTCTATATTTTCTCTTTCCAAAAGATCTTCTATCAGTTGATAATCAAAATTAACAGGATACATCGTGACACTCACAACGATTTTATGTGTTCTACATACCTCAAAAAAACTTGACGGCATTTTCGGCAACAATAATCCATTTGAAAGTAATATAATCCTTGAATTTGGAAATGCTTGTCGCGTAATAATCATGCATTCTTCAACCTTATCATATAATAAAGGTTCGCCTCCCAGAAGATATATAATACCAGATTTTGCTTCTAATAATTCAGACATACGACTTATATCTTTTCTGTACTGCTCAATATCCAAAAACTCTTTCTCTGCTATAGAGGAAAAATGTGAACAATATTTACAATTCAAATTACAATGTTCTGCCAGAGATACTTCAAACCGAAAATACGATGAAGCCATTAATTTTCTTTCTTCCTTTGTTTCCTCATACAATTGCTTTAATTCTTCCTGAATTTCTTGTTCATATATTTGTTCTTCTCTAATTCCCAAATCAAGCAATTGCTTCTTCATTTTATGAATAAATTGTAAACTGGTAATTACATAAATGGCGTTTGGGTGCTTCCGTACAGTCTCCTCATATCCGGTAACTTTAGCATCTTTATACACCCCCCACTTTGCCTGATTATTATCACAAAATGTCAGCGTAACATTTGAATTCAACTGCCTTATCTTATCATAAAACACTCCACCAACAACTCCACATCCCACACATACGATTGTATTATTCTCATTTGCAATTTTTTCTATTTTTTTATACATTAGTATCTCCCGATAGTGTAAACTATAAAAGCCTCACATCACTCAGATGCCAGGCTAACATATAAATTCTTGTTCATCATACCTAAGCAATTCCCTTTGCACTGATATATTTCACATTATATATCGGCTTCTGCATGATTTCTATAACATATTATTGTAAATTTGACGTACTCTAAATCATTCCCAGCAATATATTGATATTATCCGAAATCACTTTATAATTGCATATTTTTTTTTCATTCAATTGCACGACCATTGCTTTCCATGTAAATCCACTTGCAGCCACGATCACTTTATCTTTTTCCGCTAATACAGCATCTTTTATTTCAACACAATCGTCTTCCTCTTGAGATTTCTTTGTAACAATATAACTGCATATATGAATATGATTTTGTTCTAAAATGTCATATATTTTGGACCCTCGATCACCTTTTCCGTATATATATACAGAATCAGCATCTTTTACCCACTGCAACAAATCACTTAATTCTGCAATGCCTGACAAAACTTTATCTCGATTTCTTTGCAAACACTTTTTATTTAATTGCACAGCAACTTCAAACACATCTAGCAATTCTTTTGAATAATACTGTCTATAAATTTTTCTATACGATTCAAGATGCTGTTCTTTCGGAACATATGACCATGAAATATTCAACGCTGAGAAAACCTGATATAAGTAAGCCTTTGTACCATCATTGCAGGTAAATGCTGCAATATTGGGATATCCTCCCTCTCTTGAATCATCGTTTTCTAATATAATGTCTGCTGATACCACATCCATTAGCAACTGCGTTGCAAAGGCTCTCGGCGAATATTCGTAGTGCATCCCTACATCATGTAAAACGACAGTAGCGTGATCCTTTAAGAATGGTAATACGGCCAAAAAGTCCAAGATTTCCCCCGGACAACTATGAATCGTGTCAATTATCAAAAAGTCTATGTTACTTCCAATTTCTTCAATGTATTCAGCTATCACATTACCAGTATACAATTGATATTTTCCTGAAATTGATATACCAATTTCATCCACTAAAAAACCACATTTCTTTTCCGGATTACGATAATAATCAGGACTCAGATCAACAGAATACATTTCACTTGCCAAATTCAATTTATTCAAACAATTCATAATGACAGTCGTTGTTCCACCTGCAGCCACACCTATCTCCAGAATCTTACTTGGCCTTTTTTCTTTAATTAAACCGCATACAAATGAATTCTCAAATTCAGACATTTCAGATAAACCAATTTTTTCTTTTAGTTCTACGTATGGTTCCGAATATAATACCATCCGACTTTCCCTCCATATCACAATAAATCAATATTATTTATTTTCATTCTTGCAAAAAATCAAAACCACGACATCCTCTCATGATGAATCCAAAATGTCTTGTTCGATATTCGCGTAGAATTCGTATACTGTGCCGCTCCCTGAAATATCATAGGATAAATGTTCATCCCATGCACCGATTGCATGGTATGCGTTAGTTTCATACCATATTTTCGTAGCACCATGTAATTATGCGTGTTACACGATTTCTTTACATTCATTTCTGATTTATCCCCGAGCACATCATTATCATAATAATCTCTCAATTCCTTTATCAATGGGAAACCTGAAACTGCGCCAAATCCACTTCCCGTATTCATTACAAATGAAGCATCCACACAACCAAAACATTTTTGATACAACAATTCTTCTGGATTTCTCACCATTTCGATATCTGTATCTAAATAAATCCCACCATAGTTATAAACCACATCCAATCGAATATAATCTGAGACAAATCCCCATATTTTTTTTTCGTATGCCTGTTTCATATATGTATTTTTTGACACATCATAATTAGATTCATCCCATTGTTTAAATTCAAAATCCGGACAAATTTCTCGCCATTTATCAATATTTCTTTTGACATTATCAGGCATCTTACTTCCCATCCACACATAATGAATAACCTTGGGAATCATAGGCTTGTCCGATTCTTTGATTATAAAATCATAATCTGACTTTTGCAATTCATTATGACTTACTTCCGGAACAACAATGCAGTCTATCTCTTTGTCAATAAATCTTTTTTCCAAAGACTCAAACATACTCTTGTATTGCAAACTAGTAATAAGAAAAACTGTCTGTTTATCTGCTAAATAATATGCAGCCTCTAAAGAGATAATATTAAATTCACGATGTCCACATATTATTTTTAAGTTTTGTTTCTGTAAATCATTATCGACGAATGCAAGAATTTGATTTGAAAAACCCAAATCCGTTAATAGCCATGCCATTCTTTCCCCTTGCAATCCTGCACCATATATAACAATTTTTTTGTTATACAAAAAGTTTATAAATCCAGAAATAGCTACCTTTAACTTATTTACCATCAATTCTCTCCTGATTATCAAATTTGATAAAACAATACACACGCTTTCCACATGATCCATCAATGCTTGCATTTACCACTCGAAATGCTTTTAATGCTTTTTCTTTATCAAATTTAGCTCCTTTCACCTGGCCATCTAACAAATCTTGTAATGAATGAAAGGCATTTTCGTTACAGCAATACTGCATCCATTCTGATTCTTGTGCAAATCCGACCATATGCTCCATCATATCATTCTGATCAAACATAATTTCTAGTTCTTTGCATTCCCGTGTTTCTGTATTAATGTCATACAATCGACGATTGATGGTATTCCACAATCGACACCGGTGATCTGTGGACCGAACAGAATGAATACCAAAAAAAGGCATCATATCTGTTCTGAAATATCCTGACCGTTCGGGTTGCTTAACATTCACAGGTATACGCCATTTCTTCATCTCTCCACTATTCTCATCCAGTTCCAAAAATATATTTCCATGCCATGGGGAAATAATCTTCTTTCTGCCTTCCATTCCCACCATATTTGTAACCGTTGTAAATGGACGATTGTACTTTATCTGATTTGTTTTCCAATCTATACACTGAAACTCAGAAGGCAACCGGCTATATTCCATATATTTACTAGTTTTAGGATTCCACCTAGCAATCGAAATCCCCTTCATTGGCATCAGCCAAATATCATCACCTTCAACAGCCATCAAAGCAGTACCTTGAATTGCTTGAGAATTACAATTAACTAGTCGGACTGATAATGTATCCATATCAATAAATAAAAACTGATTGTCTGTCGGAGATGATATGATTATTTCATGTCCATATACCACAATACCTCCCACCATCTTTTCTCCATCTACATCCCGAACATTAAAATCTCGAATTCCCATTGTATATGTAATTTCTTCTGTTCGAATATCCAAGCGAACCATTGCTGGATAATTATACGGAAAAATAAAAATATATTGGTCATTATGCCAATAATGCCAAAATGAATTTGGTTGGTTAAATCTATAATCAAATGCAATTTTTTTTATAATTTTTTTATTTTGTATAATCAATAAATGCCTTGCATTTCTCGGAATGACATAGATCTTAGCCCCGATAGAGACAGCATGAAGATAGTAAGCTCCACCCTGATACTGCTCATCTAGTGTCATATAGTACTCATAGTGATAATCTTTGTTTGGCGAATACCACAACAGTCCTTCGTTTGACACATAAAATTCCGATTTATCATAAACGCCAAAGGAAGTATCCAGATACTGTCCTCTCCATGAATCTTCATCCGGCAGTGAATGAATATAATTGTCTAAAATGAAAATCGGTTTTCCCACTACACCAAACAAAGAGGTAACACTTGTCCCTTCATCGCCAATATACACATCACTAAGCGCAATTGTATTTTCAATATCCGGTGTCGTATCGTAGATTCCCAGACGATCTCGAATAAATTCATCCTTAAGTGCCTGAAACTGCTCCATATATTCCGGACGCATGGATTGAAATGTAGACTCCATCAGCGGATGCGGACGCCATAAAAGGCATACATCATTGCGCCCTTTAAAGGTATCAAATACATATCTCATTTTCTTTAAGAAAGCGTCTGTATCTGCCAGCATTCCGCTAAGACTTGTATTATAAAAGTATACCTTCTTTCCTGCCATCATCTCCTGCCAATCCTGTGGTGGTGTTGGTGGATTCTGACACTTATGGATCACACTGTCAAACTTTGGAGATCCAAACGGCAAAAATTTCTCTCTTGGAATCTGCTCATCATAAAAATCAATATATTTTTCTGACTGAACAACAATATAGTCTGCATATATATAAGCAGAGCACAGCTTTTGTCCTTCTCCAAATCCCCCGGACGTCGCAAAATAAGGTATGTAAACTAGACAATCTGTAAATTGTTTTAAGTTTTTGGAATAGAAAAATGGATGCACACTGGTCACATAATTATGCTCGTCATAGGGGTTATGAATAAATATCATATCCGGCTGACGTTTTCCAAAATCATATTCATCATATTTCGTGATTGGTACATCTTCCGGATATAAATCAGCTTCATAATGCATCTCCCTGAATGAACCATCCGGATTTCTGTCATAATACGGAATTGGAATCACATAGGCATCGCAATCCGGGTCTTCATTCGCTGCCTGCCAGACGCTCTCCAGACTGTCCCACATCGCTGCTTTGTAGGGCAAAAACACCGCTTCCAGACGTGTCGGAATGTCATTCATAACACTTGCTGTTATCTCCATCAATAACTGACTAATAGCATGAAACTCGTTTTTTACATCAAGGTTCTGCTCTTGAGCAATTTTTTCGTGAATCTGATATATTAGCTCGCAATAATCCTCAATGATTTTTACTGTTAGAAACCCTTCCCCTTCTGACTCCTCAATCATGTTTCCAATTGCGATTGCTCCATCCTGACAATCAGCAAGAAGCTGAAGGGCTTCTTCTTTTTTCCCCTTTTCTATTGCAATCAACAACTGCTGTTGTGCCTGTTCTAACAAGTCAATAATTTGTTGAATCTGTTTTTTCTGGTATTTTCTCATTTGCTTCTCACTTTTTTGATTATAGTATTTACAATTCGTAGTTTTTTTCTTTTAATCGTTCTACTGCTTGCTCATAATCCTCAAGGAAATCTATCTCTGCCCAAAAAGCATCCTGAATGTCGACCATTCGAATATCATACTTTTTATCATCAATCATTTTCTGAATTACAGTCTCAAAATATGCCAGAAACTGTTCTTCTTTTAACGCTTCTTTTGCTTTCGCTTTTACGACCGGTATC
>JALEJB010000226.1 GCA_022768825.1 Lachnospiraceae bacterium | reverse complement strand
GCTTCCCACGGATAGGTAAAACCTGCCAGATAGTCTCCTGCGATGGACTGGCTCAGATCGTACATATTTGTAATTTTGCAGACTTCCATATGTTAATTCTCCTTTTAACTTTTTATTTTCTAATGTGACTACGTATTCCCTATCTACGCATTTCATGAGTTTCACAATTCTCTATTTGGATTTTTTTCTTGTTGTAGGCTTCTTTGCATCCTTCTTGTAATAGGCTGCCGCCTGATCGTAGAGTTGTCGCATGGCATACTGGTTGTTGACCTGCATGACGCCTGCCGTCCTCGACCGGATAAAGTGTTCCAGCTTCTGCATATATTCTTCCGACGTGATTGTACCTTCCGATACATAGGTAAGTCCCTTTTCCCAGCTCGCTGTTAATTCAGGATTTAACAATGACTTGATCGAGCAATTGACTACGTCAAAGATCATCTCTCCCAGCAACGTTGGTGTGATCACCTGGGTCTTTTTATTCAGGGCGAGATATTTGTTTTTGACCAGTTTGGATATGATCTCGGCACGGGTCGCGCTGGTTCCGATCCCACTTCCCTTGATCTGGGCACGGAGTTCCTCATCCTCAATGAGCTGTCCCGCATTTTCCATGGCAAGCACCATAGAACCGGAAGTGTAGCGCTTCGGCGGAGAAGTCTCTCCTTCTTTGATGGCAAACCTGGCTAATGGAAGCGCCATTCCCTTCTTTAAGGTCAGGACCTGCTGCAACAGACTTGCATCATCAATCTCGTTGTCATCGCTTTCCGCGCTCTCCTTTTCATCCACGTCCGCAGAAGATTCTTTTTTCTTAAAGAAAGAATACTCCATCACTTTCAGATACCCCGGATCGGAAAGCACTTTGAAATTGGCAAAAAAACATTCCTGTCCCAGTTGGATCGTAAGTCCCACCTTCTGATAAACCGCCGGCGGATAAAAGATTGCCAGGAAACGGCGCACGATCGTCTCATACACCTTCATCTGCAGCTCGCTTAAGGATTTTAATGCCCCAAATCCCTGTCCGGTGGGGATGACAGCATAGTGGTCGGTGATCTGTTTGTCGTTGGTATATCTGGTTTTTGCGATATTTTTATAGCTTCCCGATTCCAATATCTCTTCAGCAAACCGTTTCACGCCCGGAATATTGCAAAGCCCCCGGATATTTTTGTCAATTTCCTTCGCCACCGCTGTGGACAACACTCTGGCATCGGTTCGCGGATAGGTAACCAGTTTCTTCTCGTATAATTCCTGAATGATCTGCAGCGTCTGATCCGGACTGATCTTAAAAAATCTGGAACAGATATTCTGAAGCTCCGCCAAATTAAAAAGAAGCGGCGCGTTCTTGTTTTCTTTTTTCTTCTCAATATTTACAACCGTAAATTCCTGTGGTTGTATCGATGATAAGGTGTCGATGAAAGTTTGTGCATCCTCTTTTTCCCTGAAACCGTTCTCTTTGTACAGCTTTGGAGACTGGAAATATGCAGAAGATTCCACCGCCTTCCACTCACTGCTGATCCGGGTTCCGTTCAAGTCAACATCTGCCAGAACTTTATAAAATGGAGTTTTAACAAATGCACGGATCTCCCGTTCTCTGCGCACAACCATTCCAAGTACGCAGGTCATCACGCGTCCCACCGAGATCACTGCATAGCGCTCATGCAGATAATTTGCAATGGAATCTCCATAGCGCAGTGTCAGCAGTCTGGAGAAATTGATTCCCATGAGGTAGTCTTCCTTGGCACGCAGATAGGCGCTGGCAGAAAGATTATCGTATTCGGATAAGTCTTTTGCCTCTCGGATCCCCCGCAGGATCTCCTCCTCTGTCTGGGAATCGATCCAGACTCGCTTACGCGTTTTGTCGTGTACACCCGCCATCTGCTCCACCAGTCGGTAGATGTATTCTCCTTCGCGTCCGGAGTCCGTGCAGACATAAATACAAGACACGTCCGAACGGTTTAACAGTCCCGCCACGATCCGGTACTGCTTTGCCGCAGATCCGATGACTTCGTATTTAAACTCCTCCGGGATAAAGGGCAGGGTCGATAACGACCATTTTTTGTATTTTTCGTCGTAGGCTTCCGGGTAACTCATAGTCACCAGATGTCCCACGCACCAGGTCACGATGGCTTCCTCTGATTCCTGATAGCCGTCGTGACGCTTCATATCCAGCTTCAGTGCCTTTGCAAATTCCTGCGCCACGCTGGGCTTTTCTGCAATATATAGTGATTTTGACATATAAATACCTTTATCATTTTCGAAAATGATATTTCCGTTTTCCTTCTATTCTTACGTTTCTTTCGTAATCCTCTTTTCCACTGCATCCGCTTGTTTCTTGATCAGATTACAGATCATACGTATTTTCGGATATTTCTCGCATACGGAATGGTTCAATGCTTTATTCATCTCTCTCCTTACATAATCAACCATGATTGGACTATTTTCATTGGAGGATTCACCCGGAAGATAAAGAAAGTACTTTTCAACAAAGGAAGCCACTTGCCCATCTGCCTGTATCTCATTCGCAAGCAGCGCCTCTAACTGTTCTACTGTCATGATTACATCTTCTTTCATTTCAAAACCGGCATTCGCACAGAGCATTTTGAGATTACCGATTTCCTGTGACTGCGAAATCTGTGCCATCGTGTCTGCAATATTCTTCTGTGCCACCAGATTTTGTACGGTGGTCTTCATGCCACCTTCTGCCAACACCTCTCTCCATGTCACCCCCTGCGTTTTATCCATCTCCAGCAATATCCGGGCGGACTGACTCATCACCTGGATATCATTCCGGCAGAGATTTAACAGGGCACGTGCTGTTCTTCTGCGGACCCGTCCCCTGTGCGTAAATGCGGTCGTATGGGTTTTTACATAGCTTTCCGCTGCCATAATGATCTCATTGTATACCGCCTGAAATTGCTGCCATGCCTCATGGGCTGTTTCCAAAGATGCAGGCTGCTCCAACAGTTTCTCCAGTTCCAGTATCCCTTCCTTCATCTTCTCATAGTCATCACTGTTCTTTCCACCGCCAAGCTTGGTCGTCTCCTGCAGTGTCTGAAAGATCTCTTTTCGAAGCGCATCACTGTTTTGTCCTGCCGTCACCTGTTGCTGTGACTGATCGATCAAGGTATTCTGATCATCAATTTTCTGTTCCGGCTGCAGATCCTCTACGATTTTTTTATTTCCCACTTTTCTCCTCCATTGTTTCTTTCTCATTTATAATTCTTTCATATCTACCAGAATGAACCGCTCATCCTTTCCCGCTAGTTCCACCAGTTCCGGCGCAAACTCCGTCGCCGTAAACAGGAAAATATGCTTCGGAGACAGTCTTGCTTTTTTCAGCGTCTGCTCCAATCCCTCCACATCTGCGGCAGTCATCATGGGCTTTGACCAGTTGCAGGAGCAGGCAAGGGTGTTTCGCACCGCATCCTGTGCCACGATGTCTACCGTTCCCTGCTTTCCGATCCATGTGCCGGACTTAACCACCTTGATCGGCAGTTTGTCCATGCGGTTCATGAGTTCCATATATTCCATACACACCTGAACAAAATAGCGGTTCATATACTCGTCGATATCCGGCGCAATATACCGGTCATAAAACTCCTCCGGCTGTAACAGATACAGATCGGACAGATGGGGATATACAAACCGGAACCAGAAATTGACATAGTGATCCCGGATCTGATACAGGCCTTTCTGGGCGTTCCGATCGCCTCCGGTCTCAAAGGAATCCGCTTTCTCGATCACGTCCATCTCCATGAGATTGCGCAGATAAACAGAAATCTTTGCCCGCGAAAAACCGGTCAGATGATAGAGATCATTGAGCTTGCGGTTTCCTGCCGCGATGGCGGAGAGAATCGTCTCATATACCGCCAGTTCCCGGAGTCGAAGCGAAATATAACGCTCTGCCTCCTGGTGCAGCCAGCCGTAAAGCGATAAGACATTGCGGCAGATATTCGTCTTGAAATCCACTTTCGGATTCCAGCGGCTCACATAGGCGGATACCCCGCCGATCACACCATAGATCTGTACCACTTGTGCCACGGACAAGCTGGGATAGACGCGCACCAGATCGAGAAATGCCAGATCCTCCAGTTTCATGTATTCCTTTATTTTCTTTGTGCGCTCGCCAAGGCAGTCTGCCAGCTCCTGTTCCACCCACGCCACATCGCTGCTGGTCAGGATGATCTGCACCGGTCCGGGATAAAGCTTCTTTTCCTTTAATTTTATGATGGAATCCATAAATTCCGGATCTTTTTTTACGATATACTGAAATTCATCAATGAC
>JALEJB010000225.1 GCA_022768825.1 Lachnospiraceae bacterium | reverse complement strand
TGGTATGCATTGTTTTCATAGGATACCTCCTGTAATCAAATTGATTGACTGTAGTATGGAATCATACTACCATAAAATCTGATTTTTAAACATGAAAAATAAAAAAAATAAGTAAAAAAACCCGGAATCAGATCCATGATTTCGGGTTTTTACACATGAAAAATTTTAAAGATTTAACGGGAAGTGGTCGTGTTGTTACCGTTTGATGTGTTTGCGTTTTTATTGCTGCCGGCATCTGTGCCGGTGGCATCATCGACGGCATTGTCAACTGCATTTCCGGCATCGTTTACCGCATTTTCAGCATCGTCGCCAAGGTTTTCCACTGCATTGGCAGCGTCATCGCCGACATCTGTCACCCCGTCTACGACGTCATCCACAACATTGCCATTGCTGGTATCGTTGTTGGCACCATTATTGTTGTTGTCATTGGTGTTTGTGTCATTGTTATTGGTACCGTTGTTGGTGGTGTCATTGTTGTCATTGGCGGTGCCTGTGTCATCTACGACATTTTCGTCGGCAGTTGTATTGTTTTTGTTGTTATCATTATTTCCGCAAGCGGTTGTAGCTGTGAGAGCAAGTACCAGTGTACTTACAAGCATGAGTTTTTTTAATAAAACCATTCTCTTTTTCATGATGATCTCCTTTTCCTTGTTTTCTAATAGCATTTCCAAAGTTTTTATTTTTATTCAGTTATTTTCTCATTTTTGGCTTAAATATCCATGCGGCGATATAGGAGAAAAGCAGTGCGGCACTGACTCCCACGGCACAGGCTTCAAAACCGCCACGAAAAATTCCGAGAAAACCATCCCGGTCGATGGCTTCTTTCATCCCTTTCCAGAGGATATTTCCAAAGCCCAACAGCGGGACACTGGCACCGGCACCGGCGAAATCAATGAGAGGCTGATACCAGCCGAAGGCGCCAAAGATACATCCTAAGCAGACGAGCAGTACCATGATCCTGCCGGGCAGCAGCTTTGTTTTGTCCATCAGAATCTGGGTGAGTGCACAGATCAGCCCGCCGATCAAAAAAGCAATGATATATTTCATAGTCTGTTCCTTTCTGTGAAATTTAGTGATCCACGTGTTCCAGCACTACCCCATGGGCGATGCCCGGAACATTGAGCCCCTCATTGAAGCTGATCTGCGAGAGCAATGCGCCGGTAGGGAGGAAAAGGATACGACGCAGTTTTCCGCTGATCAGCCGGGGCAGGTAATGGGCGGCAAGTGTGACTGCGCTGCAGCCGCAACCGCTGCCGCCCGCTTGTGTGCCCTGTTTCTCGCTGTCAAAGATGAGCATACCGCAATCCTCGTGCTGGGTGGAAATGTCAATATTTTTATCCTGCAATAATTTGAGTAGTATTTCGTGTCCGACGCTGCCTAGATCGCCAGTGACAATGCAATCATAATCCTGCGGCTTTCGATGAAAGTCACGCAGATGAGCTTCGATGAGGTCAGCTGCTGCAGGGGCCATCGCAGCTCCCATGTTCTGGGCATCATGAATGCCATAGTCAATGATACGTCCGGTGGTGAAACCGCTGATCTTCACATTTGACGTGACTTTTCGGCTCAGAATATAGGCACCGCTTCCGGTGACTGTCCAGGTTGCGGACAGAGGTCTTTGGTTGGCATATTCTACCGGAAAACGGAATTGTTTTTCGGCACTGGCGAAATGGCTGGAGGTGACGACCATGACCGAATCCGCAAAGCTGCCGCCGAGACACATGGAAGCCAGAGACAGGCCTTCGCCGAGAGTAGAGCAGGCGCCATAGATGCCAAACAGCGGAATCTCGTATTGCATCAGACCAAAGCTTGTGGCGATATTTTGCCCCAGCAGATCGCCGGCAAAGATGTAACGGATATCGGACTGCTCGATGCCAAGTTTACCTGCTTTACCAAGAGCCAGGGCAGCAGCCTCCTTTTGCATCTGACTTTCGGATTCTTCCCAGGTGTCCTGCCCAAACTTGTCGTTATCGCAGATCATATCAAAGCAGGAACCAAGCGGCCCTTCGCCTTCTATTTTGCCGACAACAGTGCCGGAGCTTACAATATATACGGGAGTTGACAGTGAAACGGACTG
>JALEJB010000215.1 GCA_022768825.1 Lachnospiraceae bacterium | reverse complement strand
TACTTTTCCGTTTTGATCAACGGTTGCCACGCTCTTCTTGGATGACACATAGGTAATCTTCTTGACATTGTCCATATCCAGCTTTTTGCTGAGCTTTGCAGTCGCCTTCTTTCCTTCTTTCAAGGTTGCGCTGGTCTTGACCGGTGCAACAGTTTTCAAGATTTCTTTGGTAACCTTTTCTGCTTCTTTGGTGTCGATCAGTGTATAGTCTTTTCCTTCCGGTAAAACTACGTTGACACCGCCGTTTACGGTAACTTTAACCTGTTTCGCATCAACGAGAACTGTCTTTCCAGTCTTTTCGTCTTTGACTACAACGGTCAGCTTCTCACCTGCTACCAGATCGCTTGCATTTACGGTGACAGAATATTTCTCTTTGCCCTTTGCATCGGTTACGGATGTGGTGATTGCAATATCTGCTGTTCCTGCAGCTTCTTTGATCTGATTTACAACCACACCTGCGATCGTTCCCTTGGTTCCGGTTTTCGTCTCAGCACCCTTCTTGGTCACTTCAGCTGCTGCCTCAGCTACCTTGCCGTCCGCATCCTTCTCAACGGTTACGGTCACTTCGGTATTCTTTGCTACATTTGCAATGGTCGATACCTCAGTAGATCCTGTGACCTTTCCGTCTGCATCCTTCTGGGTGGTGACGGTTGTCTCTACTTCCTTGCCGGACTCGTTGGTTGTGGTCTCGGTCTTGGTCTCGGAAGTGGTGCCGTCTGGGTTGGTTGTTACGGTTGTATCTGTCTTCTCACTTACAGAGACATCCGGTGTGGAAGGTGTCGAAGACGAACCAGAAGACGAACTAACCAATTGAGGAATTACCACACTGGTCTTATCCACGATCTCGTTTTGTGCCTCTTCATCTTCAAAATATCTGTGACAATCTTTGCATTCATAATATTTTTTATTTCCTGCAGCACTGTAACTTGCTGCAACTGCTTCATGTAAAGTCAGATCATGACTACCTCTGGCTGCCAGTTTCAGTTCTTCTTCCGTTGTCGTTGTTCCTTGATTATCACTAAACAAGCTGACACATCTCTTACAGATATAATGCTCCTTGTATCCATCTACCACACAATCAGCTGCTTTTTCTTCTACCAAAGTATAAGTATGTGTATGTTCTACCGCTGATTCATTGTCATAGAAATAAACCTCATCAAAGCTTCCCCATGCTCCCGGAGCACAAGATGCAGATATTGTAATTTCTGCAGTCTCTCCTTCATTAAATGGCACCGTATCTGTCAAGGCTTTCTGCCAATTCTTCCAGCCTTTTAACAATACCACGTCTCTCATGCACTGATTTGTGTTTTTATTTTTTACTTGAATGTAAATTTCATCATTGTCACTGCCATTTCCACCCTGCAGATACATATATGCACGATAATTTCCTGCCTTTTCGATTGTTACTTCCTGACTCACCTGAAAATCTACATTCTCATTGTCGTAAAAATGTAATGCTCCCGTTCCTTCTTTTGGAGTATCATTCCACTTTAATTCTGCCTCACTCGTGTTCGTTACTGTCCAATTTGCCTTTCCGCTTTCAAATCCTCCGTTTGTCAAAATCGAATCAGCCATCACTGAAATGGTACATTTTACTGAATAATCATGTGCTTGGTCTTTGCCATCTGTATAGGTAGCCGTTCCAGACATCTCATAAATTCCAAAGTCGTCGATGGTATTCATTACGTCACTTTCCCAGACAACAGGAATATTTGCCGAATTACCATCTGTCAATCTGGCAACTACTGTAGCAGGGATTGCTGCTTTTGCCTTTTGAATCGCAGATGTAACAGTTCCGGCTTTTACATCAATTTTCCCCTGTTTCACAACATCTACCTGCGGTGTAGAACCTGTTTTACCTGTATAGACATCCTTAAAAATTGTAAGCACCTCTAATGGATTACCATCAAAATCAAAAAATCCGTTATTATCTTTTACGCTACCGCCGTAATATGCACCACCGTGTTCCGGATCATAGTCTTTCGAATAGCTGGAAGCCCATCCACTACCATATGTTTCCCAAGCAACTTTATTACTTGCTACTTTTGCACTATCAACTGTTCCATCACTGTTATTCACATTTTGTACCGGAATCCATGCAGGTTCCCAAACAAATACACCCAACGCATTAGTGCCCACATTACGGACCGCCTGAATGACATCCCGAATCTCATTTGCTTCTCCCTGAACAGAAACAGAATAATCCGGATCATTCCCCGTATTAAAGCTGTTACCGTGTCCGTCTCCATCTTTTGTTGTCCAAGCCCAGTCTGTCTCAGCAACCATTACTTTTTTACCATAATCGTCAACAATCTTCTTTAATACAGCCGTAATGTTTTCCATTGAGCCATGGATATTTGGATAATATGATGCCGCAAATACATCATAATCTACATTATGATCTTTTAACTGTTTTGCAAAGTTATCAAAATTTCCTACTGTCTGCGGATCAGTAAAATGAACTGCCCGAAAAATTGTCGGATCAAAATCCTTTACTGCTTTACAACCGGCTGAAAACAGCTTGCACATATTGGTCCAATCGCCATCCGCTCTATCTTCTCCGGCGATTCCGTTGTTTGTCTCATTTCCCACCTGAACCATGGTAGTTTTAACTCCGGCATCCTTTAATTCCTGTAAACTGTTTTTTGTAAAATCATAAAGAGCTTGTTCTTTCTGTTCAATTGTATAGTTCTTCCATGCCTTGGGTGCATACTGTCTCTCAGGATCTGCCCAAAAATCGGAATAATGGAAATTGATCAGCACTCCCATTCCCTGATCGGTTGCAAGCCTTCCTAAGATCTTTGCTTTTGCAAGATCACTGTTTCCTCCACCATATCCGTTTTTGTTGCTATCATATGGATCGTTCCAAATTTTAATACGAACATAGTTGACTCCGGAATCCTTCAGCAACTCAAAAAATCCCACATCATCTAATACATTTCCCTCAAAATCTTTAAAGGTTGCACCACTCTGTGTAATCGAAACATAAGAAGAGATATCCACACCTCGAATAAAATCGTCACTCAATCCCTCTACTTTCTTGACCCAGATTGGAGCTTCCAGCGCATTTTGTGCATTAAGCAGTTCTTTATAAGCAGTTTCAATCTCTGAAATTGTTGCCGTGTTTTTCACCAAAGCTTGCGCAATTGATAATTTACTTGAAAAAGTACTCCAGCTTTTTGCGGTATACTCTGTTTTCTGCTTACTTGTTGCTTCCGTGATCAAAGTTTGTAATTTGTCCCATGTCAATTCGTACTTTTCAGCCGGTGTGACTTTTTTCACTAATTTGATATTCTTAAAATTCAGCCAACCACCAGCAGCAAACGAAAGATTAATTTTTATATCAATATCACCGTTGCTCTGCAGTTCTAATGTATTTGTTTTTTCTTCTATTGTATTACCATACGCATACTTTTTCAAAGTATACAATTCACCCTCGTTTATCTGCATGGTTGAATTGTTCATAGAACCACACTCTGTAACAACAGACAAATAATAGGTTCCTGCAGATAAGTCAGATACTGTAGTTGTCAATGTAGCATCAATTGCACTATCGTTCCATAATTTCCAACAATTTGCTTCAATTTTGTTTGTACCTAATGTTTGATTAACAGTCCACTCATTTAAATTTTCATTTGTTCCGCTAAAGTCACGCTCATATACTGTCACGGACTCTGTTTTTTCATCCGGCTCTGTGCTTGCATCAGCTTTTGTTAATGAAACCGAATCAATATATCCCCATCCATCAGCTTCTGTTGTTGCAACGACATACACATCATGTGATCCAGCAGTTAATTCAAACTGATTTTTTATCTCTGTAAAACTTGATTCAACAATTTCAGTTTCATTTTTTTTGCCACTTTGACCAATTGCAAGTGCGATTTTTGCCTTTTTTCCCTGAGCCCATGCAGAAAACTCATATGTTCCAGTTTCCGCAATAGTAACTGACTGTTTAATCCATAATTCTTTGGCACTTGCATCCCAGAAATTCAAAGAATAACTGCCCTCTCTATAGGCTTCCCCTGATGATTTGAAGGTAGAACTATTATTTTGACAATCCCACTCTTTGGGCCATTCACCTTCTTCCCAGTAATCTTCAAATCCACCATTTATAATATAATTTGTTACCTCAGCCTTCACTTCCCCAACTTCTCCCCACGAGATTGCTGTGAAGACCATTGCGAATGTCAGCACAAACGCTAACATCCTCTTTCCAACACTAAATTTCTTCTTCATTTCGTTCCCTCCAAAGCATTTTTTGTTGCGCATATTATTGCGCATATTGTTGTTTTGTTGCTCATGAGATTATTATAGAATGGTTATATTTATTTCGCAATAGTGTCATTTTTACAATAATTTTACTTCCTTTTTGGTCATTTCTTCCAAATTAGATCATTGCGCATTGTTGCGCAATCGATTTTTCATTGTCAATTTATTTGCGCAATTATTGCGCTCTTTAAAAATACCAAAATTTTGCCCTGATCCTACTGAAAATCAACTAAAAAAACAGGATAGAACTCGCTATCCTGTTTCATAATTTCTTTATTGCGTTTTCAGCAATTCTTTGTATCTGCTTCTTTCTTCTTCCGGTATATCCAAAGCATCCATGGCTTCTTCCTCAGTCAGCAAAAGCCTCTGCATCAGATTTTTGATAGATTTAAGATTGGATTCCTTTGTTACACGCTCTGTAACACGCTTTGTAACACGTTCTGTTACACGTTCTGTTACTGTTCTCGTCAAATCTGCGTCATGGTTTTTCATGATCTGTGCATCATCATATAATGTGATCATCATGCTCTTCGCTTCCATTTCGTGTTCCTCCAAATATTCTTTTAACAGGTTTTGATCTTTGCAGATCCGGATCGTTTCTAAGACTGCTTTTCTTGTCGAGCCATATCTTCTTCGCTGCTCATCAAAGACTCTGGTGAATGAGATGTACTGGCTGATCACGTCGTCCTCCCCGGTTCCGTAGAGCATCTTAATTTTTATATCCAATGATGTTTCTTGTCCGCCAAAAAATTCGTTTTTAAATGTGATCTCTTCCGGATGGCTTTTTCGATCACCCGTGTATAACACGTACAATTCCGGTTTCGGCAACAGCATTCGTTTATTCCGGTACAGATCGATTCCTTTTTCATCTATGTATCTCTGATAAGTAACCGACAGATAAAACATCGATCGGACAATGATGTTGACGCTCCATGTGGACTGCGCCTCTACCAATATGATCTGTCGGTCTCCGACACGAAAGCCCAGATCATTGTACAACGCATCGACAAGAACGTTGCAAACCGTGATGTCCTTCAAATCTTCTTCCCGAACCTCTGTATCTTCCGGATGAATTGTCCGGTACAGTCTGATCAAATTTTCCGTACGCCCAAAGAAGTCTGAAAACACGCAGTCCTTGATCGTTCTCTTTGCCACGTTGTCGTTCATCTGTGATGTAAGGATTTCCTGCTTTATGTCTTTATTATACGCACGGGCTTCCTGAAAAGCCATTCCTTTTTTATTTTCTTCTGTCAATAAACATATTCCTCCTATCGTATTTCTTTTGCGGGATGTTTTCGAGCATCATTTTTCATCGTTAGATTTGTCCGCAGCGGAAAATACGAACAGGACCTAATTGGAATTTTAGACGTGTGATTTCTCACACCTTGAAAATATGAAAAGCTCTATCATGAGTGTAGCACCCACATAGAGCCTTTACAATGTTTTGACCTGATATTTTATAAAAATTTTAGATTTACTCGCGAAACTCTGTCACATGCTTGCGCATCCAGATCGGCATGAGATTTCTCTGGCATCTTGGATTGTACCGCTGCTTGATCGCAATGGCATCAAAAAATGCTTTCCACATATCCGTGTACTCATCCTGATTTTTCTCGATCTCCTGCAGCTCGTGAAATTCCGGTTCTGACAGATCCCGCATATAGTAAGATTCATCCTTCGGATGAATGACCGCAAGCCTGCGACGATCGTCAATGATCATC
>JALEJB010000205.1 GCA_022768825.1 Lachnospiraceae bacterium | reverse complement strand
TCATGTTTCATTATGGGTCATACGAGCACATGTATCACAGAGTTGTGTTGCCCCCTCGCATACACTCGGCGGCATACCGTCGAAACCATGCAAATATGAACTTCGTTCATATGGGTTTCTCCTCACGCTTTCGCTACTTGTCGCTGGCAATGGTACATAAGTGACCAGATTACGGTCACTAAGTACCAGCCGCTCCAAAGTGCCTGTAAGATACATGTGACTACGTATTCCCCATCTACGCTATATTATAAGTTTCGCAATTTCCTACGTATTTTTATGATTATACTTTTATGACTCAACTGCGAGGAATTGACAACCGAACTTCTCCGGCAGATGCTGCTCGGCAGGTTTACGCTCTCAGGATAAGCGAAACCACGCCAGACGCATAGGACAAACAGCAAATTTTGCGTCTTTGCCCGAAGTGCGCGATGCGAAGAGAATACATTTCTCATAGCCACTGTTGAAGCCGGCTGCTATGTGTGCGAAGGACACATCGAGCAGTCGGTGAAGGGACAGCGAGACGCCTGAGGGCAATCAAGCAAAATTGATGTTGGTCCTGGGTGGCTGGCGTGAGATCATTTCCCGCAAAAAATAATTACAGGAACCGATACAGCACCTGATTGCTCACATCCCGCCCAAAGGGTGTCAGGCGATAGCTTGTCCCGGTGTCCTCAAGCAGCTGCTGTGCAACCAGTGTTCTTAACACATCCCCATAGACAGCCTCTGCACTGAGTCCAAAACGCTTTACAAACTCTGCTTTTGCAACACCCGAAGTCATACGAAGACCCAAATAAAAAAACTCTGCCATACGATCACGCTTGGACAGTTTCTGTTCCTCTCGTGGCGTAAAATCCCCTTTCAGATACTCAGCCAGATCCGAAGTGATGCAAAACCGGGTTCCTTTTATATAGGAAGATGCCCCGAGCCCAATGCCCAGATACTCCTCCCCGGTCCAGTAGCCGATATTGTGCCGGCATGCGAATCCCGGCTTTGCATAATTGGAGATCTCATAACGCTGATAGCCGTAGTCAGAAAGCAGTGCTCCGGTCAGCTCATACATCGCGCGCTCGCTCTCTTCACTTGGCAGAAGCTGCGGCTCTTTCCCTGCATCCCGCAGCTTCTCATCCTCCCGATACTGCTCATAAAACGCAGTTCCCTCCTCGATGATCAGACTGTAGGCGGAAATATGCTCCGGATGCAACAATAAGACCTGATGCAGTGTTTTCTCATAGGAAGCAATCGTCTGACCCGGCAGCGCACTCATCAGATCTACGTTGATATTTCGAATGCCTCGTTCGCGAAGCAGCTCATAGCTTTGCAAAAAATCGTGATAGGTATGAATTCTTCCGAGCAGCCGCAATTCCTCATCATTGGCAGACTGTAATCCCAGGCTGACCCGGTTGATTCCGCTTGAAGCAATCACATCTGCCTTTTTCTTTGTGATCGTCCCCGGATTTGCTTCGATCGTAATCTCCGCATTACTTATTATCTGAAAATTTGATCGAATTACACCAAGTAAATGCTGCAATTGTTCCGCTTCCAGAACAGATGGTGTACCGCCACCAATAAATATAGAGGAAATCTCCCCATCAAAAGAGGCAGCTTCTGTGATCAGCTGCCTCTCTAACATATTCATATATTCTTTCCTTGTGTACGCATCCGCAGGTGCTGACAAAAAATCACAGTATGCACATTTACGCACACAAAACGGAATATGAAGATATAGCTCCATGTTTATTCCTCGTCCAATTTCAATACACTCATGAATGCCTCCTGCGGGATATCTACATTGCCCACCTGACGCATTCGTTTCTTTCCTTCTTTCTGTTTCTCCAACAGCTTTTTCTTACGAGTGATATCACCGCCATAGCATTTTGCAAGCACATCTTTTCGCATGGCCTTTACCGTCTCTCTGGCAATGATCTTGCTGCCCACAGCTGCCTGGATCGGAATCTCAAATAAGTGTCTCGGAATCTCCTGTTTCAGCTTCTCACACATCTTACGTCCTCTTTCGTAAGCGGTACCTTCAAATACAATAAAGCTGAGCGCATCGACCATCTCGCGATTGATGAGGATATCCAGCTTCACGAGATCACTCTTCTCATATCCCTTCATCTCATAATCAAAGGAAGCATATCCTCTGGATCTGGATTTTAAAGCATCAAAGAAATCGTAGATGATCTCATTGAGTGGCAGATCATATTTTAGTACAGCGCGGGTCTCTTCGATATACTCCATGCTGATATAGGTTCCGCGTCTCTCCTGACACAGATCCATGATCGCTCCGATGAATTCACTGGTCACCATGATCTCTGCGGACACGATCGGTTCTTCCATATATTCAATTTCAGATGGATCCGGCAGATTGGACGGGTTGGTCAGTTCGATCACGGTGCCGTCCGTTTTGTGAACCTTATAAATAACACCCGGTGCTGTCGTCACAAGATCCAGATGATACTCTCTCTCCAAACGCTCCTGAATGATCTCCAGATGCAAAAGTCCAAGGAAGCCACAACGGAAGCCAAAGCCCAGCGCAATGGACGTCTCCGGTTCGAACTGCAGCGACGCGTCATTTAACTGCAGCTTTTCCAATGCGTCGCGAAGATCCGCATATTTGGCACTGTCAGCCGGATACAGACCGCAGTAAACCATCGGATTGACTTTCTTGTAACCCGGAAGCGGTTTCTCACATGGGCGACTACTGTCCGTCACCGTGTCGCCCACCCGGGTATCCTTTACATTTTTTAAAGAAGCAGTGATATACCCTACCATTCCTGCCGACAGCTCCTCACATGGAATAAACTGTCCGGCACCGAAATATCCCACCTCGACGACGTCCGCCTTTGCCCCGGTAGCCATCATGCGGATCGGCGTGCCGACCTTGACCGTTCCTTCCTTGATCCGGCAAAACACAATGACTCCCTTGTACGGATCATACAGCGAGTCAAAGATCAATGCCTGCAGCGGTGCATCCGGATCTCCGATGGGAGCCGGAATCTTGTGTACGATCGCCTCCAGTACATCCTCCACATTCAATCCGGTCTTGGCTGAGATCATCGGTGCATCCATCGCTTCAATTCCGATGATATCCTCGATCTCTTCCTTCACATGCTCCGGCTGTGCACTGGGCAGGTCAATTTTGTTGATGACCGGAAAAACCTCCAGATCATGATCCAGTGCAAGATAGACATTGGCAAGCGTCTGTGCCTCAATTCCCTGCGCAGCATCCACAACCAGAATGGCTCCGTCACAGGCTGCCAGACTGCGGGATACCTCATAAGTAAAATCCACATGCCCCGGGGTATCGATCAAATTGAAAATGTACTCTTGCCCGTCGTTTGCCTTGTATACGATACGGACAGCCTGCGATTTGATCGTGATCCCGCGTTCCCGCTCCAAATCCATATTATCCAGTACCTGATTCTGCATCTCACGGCTGGTCAAAAGTCCGGTCTTTTCTATAATACGGTCGGCTAATGTGGACTTTCCGTGGTCAATATGTGCTACAATACAAAAATTACGAATCTTACTCTGATCTATCATAAAGTTCTCCTGCATTTTATGTTTTATCCTTTTTGTCTGATCTATCATAACATGATGCGTCCCGCTTCGCAAGAACTGTTACGGTTTTTCTCCCTGCAGCACACGGTTTAAAAGGTCTGCCAGCGGCGGCATCGCATTCTTTGCTTCCTGCAGAGTGTTGGTCTGCGCGCCCACCTCGACCAGCAAAGATTTCGGCACATAGTGCATATTATAGCGAAGTCCTTTCAAAAAGATCGGTCTGGTAAATCCCGGATAATACTCGGATGCCAGCAATTCCATGCGCTGGGAAAACGCCAGATTGGTTGACAGGTTCTCATTTGGAAGAGAGGTGATCTTGCCCCGGGTTTTCGTGTAGCTCAATCCATTGAAGAACATCACCTGTGCCATCTTCGTATCACCGATGGTCGTCACAAACCTCGTATTGCCTGATACACCGTCTCGGTGCAGATCGATCACGACCTCAATCGTCGGATACTTTTCCAATATTTTTTCCAGTGCAGGACCCGCATAGGAATAAGCATAATCCCTGTGGTTTTTATCATAACTTGCCCGGTCATGGATCACCTGAAGGCCATACTGCTCCTGCAGGATCTGTGCCAGGTAATCTCCCAAGCCCACCACCGACTGTGACAGATCACCCGGGGTCGAATCTGAATAACCCTCCTGTGAATGCGTGTGATAGATCAAAATCTGCGGCCCATCGACTCCCTTTTTTAGCGTCAGATCCTTTTTCAACAAATTTTTTACATTGATCTGATCCGGAGTAACTTCTGTTGTGGAGTCCACATGATAATGCTCCTTCAAAAGCACGTTGAAATCGGATAATGCATCCAGATCCACCTGAGAAGTCTTGCCTGATGAATTGGATAAAAACGTTGTCGCCAGATTTCTCTGCACAACAATGGAATCCTGACTGAAATCCATCGTCACATCCGGCTCTATCTTTTCTATTTTTTCATTTTGATATGCCTCATTTTCTTCTTCCATTTCTTCTACAAGCATATCGATATCAACGGTTTCACCGCTCACTGTGAGCGTATCCGCATCCGAGTTGGTCAAACCACCGGACAAAGCAAAGGAATAGACAGGAAAATGATCCAGGATCGTCTGATAGAGATGATCCGAAAAATCCCACTGTCTGTTTTGATCAATACGCAGGATCGGCAAATAAAAATCCATCACGGATTGATACAGGCTCCGGTTTCCCGCCTGTGTGAGTGATACCTGAAGACAGGCATCGTCTTTCCCATTTTTTTGTTCTATCAGGATCATACTGATTGACAGTATGACCATGCAAAAAAGAAGGAGCAGACCACGCATCCTTCTCTTTTTTACCTGTTTTTTTGTCTGCAACTGCAAACGAATACCTCCCCGCATCTGTTACAGTATATTTGAGTGTAGCCATCAGGACTCCGTCATCTCAATATTATATGCAGGGCCTGTACCATTTATTCCTGAAATGCCAAATTAATTGCATTACCGATCGTCATACTCAGTCGTTCAATGGATGCATCAATGTCTTTACCCGTAACATACATCGTATTGAGCTGCGGCGCAAGCAGTTCGCGTACAAGCTCATGCTGTCTTGCTTCGCCCAGAGAATGGTATGAATGTTCCAGAACATGAAGCTCCTGATGACCGGACAGCGCGTGCAAAAGCTCACTCATCGTATCGCCGACGATCGTCGCCGCATCGACTACTGTCGGAATTCCGATTGCCAGAACCGGCACCCCCAATGATTCCTCGTTCAACGGATTTCTGTGATTGCCGACTCCGGACCCCGGGTGTATCCCTGTATTTGTCACCTGGATCGTGCGGTTTAGGCGCTTCGTATTTCGTGCTGCCAAAGCATCCACCGCAATGACAAGATCCGGTTTCGTCTCTTCCATCACACCCCGGATGATCTCACTGCTCTCCATGCCTGTCTGTGCCATTACTCCCGGCACGATCGCACTGACCTGCTTTTGTTTTTCGCCAAAAATCGATGTTCCAAATTCCCGCATCATATGTCTGGTAATAAAAATCTGATCTGCCACCTTCGGTCCCAATGAATCAGACGTCACATTCCGATTGCCAAGCCCTACGACCAACACCGATTCCACTTTCTGTTTCGGCAAAAGATTCTGTATGATCTCTGCCAGCTTCTTTGCAAGCGATTGATGATAGGCCTCATCGTCATCATCCATACTGGATGCCTCAATGGTCACATAGCTTCCTCTGGGACGCCCCATCGCTTTCGCTCCGTTTTCCGTATCAATGGACATGGTTGTGATCACAATATCCTCACCCATCTTCTGTTTGCTCAACCGCACACCTTTGATCTCTACATTGTCGGCCTCATACTTTTCCTGATCCTCCAGTGCCAGGTCCGTTCGAATCTCGTACATAATCATTTCTCCTGTTTGATTTCTTCCATATGAAGTGATTTACTTACATTTTTTCCAACTTTTTTTATTTTATGTATTGACAGAATCTACAGAAACGACTATGATAATCGAGTATGTGTACATCAGATACGTCCGTGTCCGGCTCTGATGCAGCACGAGACTATTACATTGAATAAAAATGGAGGTGTACGGTTTTGGCAAACATTAAATCTGCTAAGAAGAGAATTCTCGTAACTGAGAAAAAGGCTGCAAGAAACAAAGCAATTCGTTCAAAAGTGAAAACAGCTATCAAAAAAGTAGACGCTGCAATCGCTGCCAATGATAAGGCTGCTGCAACAACAGCTCTTCAAGCTGCGATCGGTGAACTGAACAGAGCTACTTCAAAAGGTGTTTATCACAAGAATACTTCTTCTAGAAAGATCTCTCGTCTTACAAAAGCTGTAAACAAGATCGCTTAATTAAAGACCTCACCCATGAAAAACGCTTCGCGTTGGGGTTCAGGTCATCACGATTCACAGGTGAATCCTGATAATCAGAAGAAACATATATGAAAAATTTTTAATTAACCCATAACAAAAGTCCGACAAACCCTCGTCGGACTTTTTTATTTTCTTCATTCTATTCCGGACTGCTATTCTAGAATTTTCTTTCCTTACTTGCTTCCACGATCAGAAGCTCCACCGCAATATTTTCATTCATCTGTCCGGTCTTCGCCTGCTCTTCCATATGCACACCATACTCTAAAATCTGTCTGATGCGCCCCTGCGACAGTTTTGCCGCCTGTGCCTGATATTTTCCTACAGCAAAGCCCGGCACACCGATCTGTCTGGCAATATCACCGCGGTTCATATTTTTATTTTTTAATTCCTTGATCTGCATCAGAATATTGCATTGTCTGTGAAACAGAGACAAAATGATCATCGGTGACACCTTTAATGCCAGGAGATCATAATACAGCTCCAGTGCCTGTTTTCTTTTGGAATCCGTAATTGCATCGATCATCTCAAATATCCTGTTTTCCACCTGCTGCGGGCAGATTGCCTCAATGTCCTGTTTCTCGATGATCTCCTGATCGTAACAGTAACACAAGACTTTTTCCATCTCTCGATCCAATGCACTCATGTCCATGCCAACCCGCAGGAAGAACTCCTGCATGGCAGACTTCGTGATATTTTTATTCTCACGCTTGAGTCTACCAAGCAGCCAGCGGGTCAAAAGCTCCTCATTTTGCTTTGCGAATTCAACGATCTTGCCATGCTCCTTGAGTGCTTTGTACAGCTTACTTCGCTTGTCGACCTCGCTCTCCACAAACAGGATCGTCGTCGTCTGCGGAATCTGCGCAATATATTCGGACAGCTTTTCTTCCGATCCTTTGAATAATCCGGAATCCTCAATCAGAATCAACCGATGCTCCGCAAAAAAAGGCAGTGTCTCTGACAGATCGATGACCTCACTTACAGCCACATCCTTGCCCTGAAAACCAGCAAAATTCATAGTATCTCCGTCCGTCGATAATGCCTTTTTTAATTTATCCCGGTATGTTTTTTTCAGGTACGCTTCTTCGCCATACAACAGATATGCCGTTCGAAACGTTCCGTTTTTGATATCCTCGTCGATGGATTTCATGACTTATCTCCTTGCGCTTTTATCGTATTATACCCCAACCATTTTGACAGAATATTGATCAAAGTATGCGATTGCCTGGCTCTCTGTCAACTGAAAGCGTCGCTGCATTTTTTCAATAATACGATCTTTGGTCACATTTTCTTCCAGATTGTCAAGAACAAAGACTTCGATTCCCTGTTCAATTCCTCGCTCAAATCCCCGCTCAATTCCACACTCAATTCCACGCTCCTCAATTAAATCGCTTAAATTACACATATCGGCAAGTCTCCTTTCCAGTTCAACCGTCATCTTCAAATTATATTTTTCCTGAAGCTTTTGTTTTTTTATTGTACTTTCCTCATCTTGCAAGAGGTCTTCCAGCATTGCGATCAGTTGGTTTTTCGATTCATTCCTGCTTTTCTGATTTCTTAGCTGGACGATCACAGCACTCATTTTATCAAATTTCATCGGATCTTCAACAATTCCATATATGTTCTTCGGTGTCAGACGAACCTCATAGATGGCATCGCTGGCACATTCCATACAAAGCCAGATACTGTAAATTTTTTTGATATTATCATACCCACTATGAAAAAACTCTGTTTCTTTTTGCGAGGAGATCAGTCTTGCCATATAATATGTAATACGGTTTTCCAAATGATATCCTAATTTATCAAAATCAATCGTTTTTTGGGCTTCCAAATTTATTATTATTTTGACTGATTTGCGTAGCAATGTCAACGAAAAGCGCAAATCAAATGTGATATAGCTCTCTCCGGGCACAGCATTCTCCGCTTGCAGGGCCGTCACCCTACCGGTATTCGTATATCCCGGGTCTATCGGAATACTGCCAACTTGAATACTATTTTGGTCAATACAGTCTATGATTTCGTCAAGTGTCATGTGCTGTACCTCTTCAACCGTATATTTCACAATCCGTGAAAGAATCTGAACATCTGCCAATAGTTCCTTGATGTTTTTATCATACTTGACTTTGTTCGGTGCAATGACATCAATCGAATTTCCAAGGTGCGTTTGTATTCTCATTTAACCTCCATATTTTGTGCATCAATCAATTTGTTCTTATGGACATCAAATGAACCGGTTCGTTTGTTTTTCAAATCGTAGCACCAAATATGCTACCTTGCAATATACACATTCACGAATTTATTTTTTGACTTTCGTCATGTTTCACAAAGGAAAAGATCATTACAGTTGGAAAATACTCAAAACTAAGGCGAAAATGATGAAAAATCAGCTTGTCAGTGAATATACCGATGAGATAAAAATTGTGATTTGTGCATTTTTCCAAATATGAAATATACAAAAGAGGAATCGGCAAATAGCCGATTCCTCCTTATTTCTCATCATGATTCGTCTACGAATCATGATGACCCGAGCACCATTGCGAAGCAATTTTTATGTGCGAGGTCTTGTCTTATCATTTATTTGGGAGAAAAATTTAAAATAAAACGTTACATGTCTAAATTAGTTTAAGTGCCAGATGTCCTCATTGTACTGTGCAATAGTACGATCTGATGAGAAGAATCCGGCCTGGCTGATGTTCTTGAGCATCATTCTTGCCCATGCCTTGCGATCCTCATAAGCAGCATATGCTTTGTCTTTGGTCTCTACATAATCCTGATAATCCGGGAAGGTCATGAACCAGTCTTTGTTCAACAGCTCGTTGTAAAGTCTCTCCAGATTCTCTTTATTACCAATCTTCATCATCTCAGGTCCAACGATAAAGTCTACTGCTTTCTTTAAGTCCTCATCCTTCTCATAGTAATCTTTTGATACATAGTCACCCTTTGCATAACGCTCGATAACCGTATCACTTGACTCACCGAAGATAAAGATGTTGTCCTCGCCTACCAGATCAGCGATCTCTACATTTGCTCCGTCCATGGTTCCAACAGTTACCGCACCGTTTAACATGAACTTCATGTTACTTGTTCCGGATGCCTCTTTGGAAGCAAGTGAGATCTGCTCGTCGATATCGCAGGCAGGGATCAGCTTCTCTGCCAATGTCACGTTGTAGTTTTCTACCATCACTACGTTCAGATACGGACGAACCTCCGGATCTGAGTTTACTAACTCACGTAAGCACAGGATCAGATGAATGATATCCTTTGCGATCGTATATGCAGGAGCTGCTTTTGCACCGAAGATACAGGTGATCGGTCTAGCCGGTTTCTTGCCCGCTTTGATCTCAAAATATTTGTGGATCACATATAATGCATTCAACTGCTGACGTTTGTACTCATGGAGACGCTTGATCTGTATGTCGAAGATTGCATTCTCATCCAGATCAACGTTCTGTGTGTGCTTCATGTAATCTTTTAAGATCAACTTTCTTGCCTGTTTTACTGACAGAAGCTTCTCTAATACAGCATCATCATCTAAGAACTTCTCTAACTTGGTAAGCTCCATAGCGTCTTTCTTGAATCCAGGTCCGATCAGCTCCTCAATGAGCTTTGCCAGCTCCGGATTGCTGTATAATAACCAGCGGCGGAATGTGATTCCGTTGGTCTTGTTATTGAATTTTTCCGGATAAAGTTTGTAGAACTTGTTCAGCTCGCTATCCTTTAAGATGTCTGTGTGAAGTGCCGCTACACCGTTTACACTGATTCCGTAGTGGATATCGATATGAGCCATACATACACAGTTATCTTTGTTGATGATCGCCACATCCGGATCATTGTATTTCTTATTGATACGGTTGTTCAGCTCTGTGATGATCGGCATCAACTGAGGAACTGCTTTTTTCATGAAATGAATCGGCCATTTCTCAAGTGCCTCTGCAAGAATGGTATGGTTGGTGTATGCACAAGTCTTTGATACAACCTCAATTGCCTCATCCATCGTCATTCCACGCTCCATCAGAAGGCGGATCAACTCAGGAATCACCATGGTAGGATGTGTATCATTAATCTGGATCACTGCATAATCATATAAATCGTACAGGTTTGATCCCTTTGCAACTGCCTCATCCAAAATTAAGCGTGCGCCGTTGCTGACCATGAAATACTGCTGATAGACACGAAGGAGACGTCCTGCGTCATCGCTGTCATCCGGATATAAGAACAGGGTCAGGTTCTTTGCGATATCCTCTTTGTTGAATCCGATATTGTCAGAGCCTACGATTGACTCATCAACAGTCTCTACATCAAATAAATGAAGCTTGGTTGTACGGTTCTCGTAACCGACAACGTCGATGTCATACATCTTTGATCTCAATTTGAATCCGCCAAACTCGATCTCGTAAGACTTGTCGGTCTCTCTTAACCAGCTGTCTTTTGTGATCCATGGGTTTGGAGTCTCATTCTGCAGATTGTTCTTGAATACCTGTTTGAATAATCCGTAATGGTAGTTTAATCCCACACCGTCTCCGTTCAGACCTAAGGTGGCGATGGAATCAAGGAAGCAGGCAGCGAGACGTCCGAGTCCACCGTTTCCAAGTGAAGGCTCTAACTCGATCTCCTCGATCTCTGCCAATGATTTTCCACATTTCTCCAGTTCTTCTTTTACTTCATCATATAATCCTAAATTGATCAGGTTGTTTGACAGAAGCTTTCCGATCAAAAACTCTGCTGAAATATAGTAGAGTTTCTTCTTTCCTTCGTTGCTCTCTTTTGCTTTTGCAGCCTCTTTGACATACTCTAATAATGCAACGTAGATTTCTTCTTTTGTGCACTGATCCATGTAACGACCAAATCTTTTCTTTACATACTCATTTACTGTCATGATTTTTCTCCTTTTCAATCAATTTGAGTTGCCGTCTCAGGCGTTTCTAGCCTGTCCTGTTGATAGTTGTATTATACGTTTGTTTGCCTGACAAAAGCTTGCAGTATTCTTTCTAAATATGGTACAATTCTATCATATTTAGAAAAAGGAGCCACTTTTATGAATATTCCGGAATACGAATCCTATCACGAACAAAAAAGTCACTTTGATGCGTCCTTTCCATACAACACGTATCTATGCTCGATTCCTTTTGATTTCACAAACGTGCCCCTGCACTGGCATGACGAGGTGGAATTTATCTACATCAAGGTCGGCACAGGGATCATCACGGTTGACTTTCAAAAATATATCGTACAGGGCGGGGATATCGCTATCATCTGGCCCGGTCAGATCCATTCCATTGAGCAGCTGCATGATCAGGCAATGGAATATGAAAATATCATTTTTCAGACGAGTCTGCTGGGCGAATCGGTAATAGACAGAAGCTACGCGCAATTTATCAAGCCACTTTTAGACGGACATTTCTCTACTCCTGCAATTTTAACCAATCAGTCCGCTGCGTATGCAACGGTCCGGCATTGTCTGGACAAAAATGATAATATCGGAATGAGCTTTCCGGACGGATATCCACTTGCGATCAAGGGAAATCTGTTTTCTTTATTTTTTGCAATCTATACTGCTTACGCAACGGAACCGGCAACTATTACCGACCGATCCGGCAAGGATAGAAATATGGAAAAAATTAAATCTGTAATCAAATATGTGGAAATGCATTATGCAGATGCAATGACGATCGGTGATATGGCAGCCCTCGTGGGGTTTTCCGAATCTCATTTCATGAAATTCTTTAAACAGACGATGGGAATCCCATTTACGACGTTTTTGAATAATTACAGACTGGCAATGGCTGCCAGACTGTTGCTGCAGTCGGAAGAAACGATATTAAATATCGCTTCGGAGGTAGGCTATGATAATCTGTCCTACTTCAACCGAAGCTTTAAAAGTAAATATGGTATGACACCGAGTGCATATCGCAAGGTGTAGCCTGAGAATCATATCACAGAACAACTGATACAATTATTTATCATATTATTTTTAAGTGATAAAAAAGTACTATTATTTAGAGAAAAAATCTTGCATTTTATAATTATGTATGATAAAATTCTTTTGTTTGGTGATCAGCCAGACAAAATGCGCCGGCGTGTCGGAATGGCAGACGATGCAGACTCAAAATCTGTTGTGGGTAACCACGTGTGGGTTCAAGTCCCACCGCCGGCATGAAAAACATAAAAAACTGGGTAGGAAACCTACCCAGTTTTTTTTCATCTCAACTGATCGTCACATGCAATACATTCAACAGTAAAATCCATGCCAGTCCGTAGTATGTCACAACAGCCACCAGATCGTTCACCGTAGAGATCAACGGTCCGGAAGCAACCGCCGGATCCACTTTGATCTTGTTGAAAAACAGTGGGATCACGGTTCCGGTCAGACTGGAAATCGTCATGGCAACCAGAAGTGCCAAACCGATACATCCCGAAATCGGAAATGCAGTTGTCAGTGCCTGCCCCTTAATAAATGTCAGATAGCAGCCGATAAACGCGAAAGCGACGCTTCCCAGCAGAAGTCCGTTTGCCATACCGACACGGATCTCCTTAAACACCAGAAACAGCTTCTGTTTTCCTTCCAGATTCTCATCCATAAGTACGCGAAGCGTCACAGCCAGAGACTGTGTTCCCACGTTTCCGGACATACCAAGGGTCAACGACTGAAAGGTGACGATCAGCGTCAGTTCAGACATCACATGCTCAAATAAACCGGTGATCGTCGATACACCCAGACCCATGATAAAGAGAACTATCAACCACGGAACCCTTTTTTTCATCGATTGGAGCAGCGATTCATTTAGATCCTCTTCTGCGGTCAAACCTGCGAACATCGCATAGTCTTCACCCATCTCCTCATCTACCATCTCAATCAGGTCGTGGGCTGTCACGACACCGATGACTCGGTTGTCATTATCCAAAACAGGGATCGTGTCCTCTGAATAATCCTTTAATTCTTCGATACAGTCACTGATCTCCTCTTTTGCATACACATACGGGAAGGAGGTGGCGATCAGATCCTCCAGCTCATCATATTCCCTCGCTACGATCAGATCATTCAGACTCAGCGCACCGTAAAAGGTTCCGTTTTTATTTACAACATACATCGTCGAAATATTGTCATGGTCTGCCGCCTGCTCCACCAGCGACTTCATCGCTTCCTTAATTGTCAGATCACGACTGATCAGAATAAAATTGGTAGACATATAACTACCGATCTCATCCTCATCATAAGAGGAAATACGGTCTACATCCTTTTTTGTATCGATATCCAAGAGTGCTTCCACCTGCGCGCGCTCATCCGCATCCATCTCATCAAGAATATCGCTGATCTCGTCCGCATCCATGGATGCCATGATCTCTGCAACCTTTTCCGGAGCAATTTCCTGAATATAGCTTTTAACTTCATCTTCCTCTACATACGAGAAAACCTCGGAAATTCTCTCTGCGCTCAGGATCATAAACAAACGTTTCCGTGCGTCCTTATCCAAATGCTGCAGCAGGGATGCAATATCATTTTCATGGTAATCATCCAGACGCTCACGCAGCTTCGACGGCTTTGCATCGGACTCTAAAATTTCTAAAAGCTCCGCCTCATAGTCGGGACGCTCGGGAATCAATAATTCTTCTTCCATTTTGTACTCTATGTCTCCTTTCTTCTCAATTCTAAGCATTTGAAAAAAGGGCATAAAAAATCCATCGTTTTTTCAAATCAATGAAACGAACGATGGACATCAAAAATCATTCAGAAAATCAAAAAGAGAGTGTTCCCGGCTCTGCCTCTGATATCTGAAACATTTCGCTGTCTATCGTTCAACTGCTTATGCCCGTAACTATCAGAACCATCCATGGTCTCACCCTCTTTCTATCTGAATCTGCTATGCTCAATCACATTTTTTTCATCGTATCATTCCATGAAAAAAAAGTCAAGATTTCTCCTACTCCTGAGCCAGTAAATCCATTTTTTCATCCTGTAAAAATTTCTCCATATTATAGCAGAGCAATACATCCGTAAATGCTTTCTCCTGCTGCAGGATATCCCCAATCAGATCCATCTGATAACGCAGATCGATCATGACAACCTCATCATAATACGGTGCCAGAAACGGTACAAGGCAATTCGCATAAGAATCTTTCAGAACAAGCAGTCTTTTTCCGGTATTTCCTGCCGTGGAAATCACGATCTTCGCCGTATTTCCACCAAAAAAAATACGATATTTATCCGCTTCTCCTTCTATCGCTTCTTCCTGATACCAGGAAGAAGACACATCCTCCCCATCATTTTTATCAACCGAAAGCTGTGCTTCCACCGGCTGATGGAACAACTCTACGTGATCCGGCTGCACCGCCTGACAGATCTTGTTATAGGTCGTGCCATAAAACTCATCTGCGATCAGTTCTCTGTCATAAAACTCTAACGGATTCGGCTCTATTCCTTGCTGTACGGCCCACTGCTCATAAGCATAGTAAGCCCCCAGTGTCGTCCAGTGATGATCCGTCCGATAATAGATCTCTTCCTGCTCGTGCGCCCGCATCGTATCTGTCAGATCCAAAAGTTCCTCCGGCTCCTGCAGATTATCCGAAATCTCATCCATAAGGATACTGGTATCATAAGGCACAGCAGGTACCGGAAGCTTATCCGGTAACGCATTGGCTTTTCCCGGAACCATCATCAGCAACACATGTTCACTGCCCATTTCCTCTGTCATACGGTTCATAAAATCTGTCAGTAAAAAGATATTATTTTCTATCAGTTCTTCATCAAAATCGGCATCCGTGTACTCTTCTATGAGATAACCGTCTGCTCCGAGATATACCTGATTGATATCGCTTTTTCCCAGCAGACGCTGCGCCTTTACGGAAGTATTGACCCAAATATCTCTGGCAAAAAACTGATCATTCAGATACGACTCATAACATTCCTGATAATCTCCGGTCAGCACATCCTCCAATAGAAATTCCGGTTTTGTTTCCAAGATACGATTTTCTTTTTCGGAATATTCATTTTCCGGTTTCAACATCGTCACAAGACTCATGGCAGACAATAATCCGCAGAATACGACGATGATTCCAATCTGTATTCGTCTCACAATTCTTCTCCTCTTATTTGCAGGCAGTAGTTCTCCTTTCCTGCTATATCTACCGAACTAATCATGTTCCCGTCTCTATCAAAAGAGGTTCTGTCATAAAAGATGCACCTTGCACCCCGGAACGTCTCGTCAAAATCTAAAGTACAAGAACGGATTGTAGGATGAATTGACTAACATTGCAACGGATAAGAAAAAGACACCCAAAAGCAGGCAGCCCTCCAGTATCAGGCTGGCACCTTCCCCGCATTTAGCGGCGAGTTTTGCCCAGATACGCTTTGGTCCTGTGGTGGATCCGATGATCGCAATGAGAAGCAATACCGCATTCGAACAGATCAGATAGAGACTTCTGGAATCCATAAATCCCACTTCACTTCCCCCGAAAAAGGTACGTAGATAATCAAAAGGTGCCTTCATATCCTCCCAGCAGAAGATCAGCCATCCAAATGCTACAATCAATAAGGTATAAATATGAGAAAAAACGGTAGGAAGCTTTTGTAACACACGCTCAAATCCGGCCCGTTCGATCAACAGCCATATCGCAAAGTACATTCCCCATAATACAAAATTCCAGGATGCGCCATGCCAAAGTCCTGTTAAAAACCATACAATCGTGATATTGACCAGCTGTCTCGCCTTGCCCTTTCGGTTTCCTCCAAGCGGGATATAGACATACTCCCGAAACCAGGTGCCCATGGAAATATGCCATCTCCTCCAAAATTCGGAAACACTTTTGGATTCGTAGGGATGTTCAAAGTTCTCCAAAAACGTAAAACCAAAAATCTTTCCCAATCCGATCGCCATATCCGAATATCCGGAGAAATCAAAATAGATCTGAAGAGAAAAACATAACACGCCCAGCCATGCGCCCAGTGTACTGAGATGGGCTGCCGATGTGACCGACAGTTCACTCCACAAGGCACCGATCTGATTGGCAATCAGAACCTTTTTCCCAAGTCCAATGAAAAACCGATACAAGCCCTGCACAAATCCCTCGACAGTCTCATGCCTCTCTACCAATTGTTTCGCCACGGTCTGATAACGAACGATCGGACCGGCGATCAACTGCGGAAACAATGATACATATGCCCCGAAGGTGATCAGATTTTTCTGAACCTCAGCCTCTCCCCGATAAACATCTATCGTATACGACATCGTCTGAAACGTATAAAAGGAAATACCAATTGGCAGCGCCAGATCCAGCAACTCCAGATCCAACCCTGCCAATGAATTGATTGTGGTGATCAAAAAATTAGCATATTTAAAAAATCCAAGAATCAAAAGATTCCCCACTGCTGAGCCTGCTACAGCAAGCTTCGCGCGCCTGAGATTGCCGGCTTTTTTTGCCGCCGCAACGACCCGTCCAAGTGTATAATCCAATACGGTCGAGAACAGGATCAGACATACATATACCGGTTCTCCCCATGCATAAAATACAAGGCTAGATAAAAATAACACCAGATTGCGGAAACGTCCTGGCACAACAAAATATGCCAGAAGTACAATTGGCAGAAAACGAAATAGAAATAATAAGCTGCTAAAAACCATATGATACCCCGATTATAGTAATTTTTTTATCGCTTTTTCTGCTTTCTTATTCGCAGAAGAGCTTCCAAGGGAAAGATACCATACATAGTTTCCTTTGCTTCCATATCTCGCCGATTTGGCAATTTTTCTCTCTGCCGATGATAGATAACTATTATTCACCGCATCTTTTTTGTTAGAGTCAAATTGTGATTTAATTTTCTTCGCATCACTGGAGCTACCTGCTTTAACAATACATACAACATATATTTGTTTGCTATCACTGGCATAGGCAAAATCATCTACCTTTTTGCGGTTGCTGTATGACAAAAATGTACACGTCTTACTTGCTTTCATTTTTTTCAATCCGCTTGCTTTGGTTGCATAAACCGCATCATTCAGATCGCTGCAGGAAACACTTGCTTTTGCTGCAACCGGCAATAACATAGAAAACATCAATGACAATACAAGCACCCAAATGCCGCCATATTTCTTCCAGTTCTTGTTATTCCAACAATTCTTTCCCATCCGTCTCATTTCACGTCTCCTCTTTTGAATAATTATTAATTAACGATTTAATTTTTTGTCATAAGCAGTGATCAATGCGCAGAACTTATCGTACCCTGCCGGTGTCCAGTGAATTCCGTCCCCGCCACTGTATTTCAGATATCCATCCACATTTTTAAAACTGTCTGTAAAATCATAGTAATGCACGTCAAACTCTTTTGCAAGCTTTTTTAATTTTGTATTCCATATGCCGATCCGTTGAAAACCGGTTTTGCTCATTGCCACACTTCTGCTGGTTGGTGCGATCGGCAAAATCACGATTTCCGTCTTTGGACTTTCATCCTGAATCTGTGCAAGAATATCCGCATAATTGTCATACATATTGTCCAGATCCGCATAGGAAAGTTCATTCATACCTAACTTGATATACAGCCGATCCGGATGATATGCGAGAATCTGCTCTACACCGGTTCTTGTTTCATTGGCAAATACACTCTTTGTCTGAAATGTCAATGTCCCCAGTCCCTTTTGCGCTACGGTGTATTTTTTTCCGGGGGAACGGATGATCCCCAGCTTCTGATAGCAATCCAGTCCAGACATGACAGAATCTCCCGCAAAGACCTCTACGGAAGGGACATTTCTTGTATAGCATCCGACAGCAAGTGCCATCATACTGTCTGTTGTCGTCTCTTCCCGATGCCGACATGCGCGCACCTTATAATAATACTTTTTGTTTTTCTTTAGACCGGTATCCAGAAAAGTCTGTCTCTTTGTCAATTTGATCTCTTTATACTTTCCCTTTTTGGTCGTTGCTCGGTATACGCGGTAATAATTGGCCCCTTCCACCTCTTTCCATGTGACTCTGACCGACTGATTATCTTTCGCCTTGACCGAAGCAATGACCGGACGGTTTAAACGCTCTGTTGTTTTCGCCTGCAGAGTGAGCAACCCCTTCACCTTTGCTTTTGACTTGCTCAGTCGATTCATCAGAGAAGTACGAACCGTTCCCTTTTTCAGTGTTTTGACAATTTTCAATGCACTCTGATAATCCGCTTCCCGCTTTCCTCTTTCATATGTAATCACCGCATCTGTTGCTTTTTGCTCGCGTACCGCCATGGTTCGGATCTGCTGTTTGACTGTATCCGACCATATTGCATATGCAGTATAGGTCAAATGAACAAATTCATCACTACAACAGTCTTTGCGAAGTGTCCCGTCACTCGTCATCATCGGAGACGCAATGTCTATGTAAAATAAATCAGGCTGTGTCTGACAATATTCCTGCATCAATTCATTAAAACGGTTGACCTTATCCATACCAAAACGTCCGACAGCCTTTGGATTATATACCGGTGTCATGGCCTGAATATAGATCATCACATCCGGATTCGTCTTTTTTATGTTCTCAATATATGACTTGTACTGTTCAGCCGCCGTCTCCGGTCCCACGCCAATATCATTGGCACCCATATTGATAAACACCTTGTTGACACCGGAGATACGAACTGCCTCAGCTGCCTTATAAGCCTTTCCCTGATATGTCACCTTGTATTCATAAGAGCTTGACAGCTCATTGGCAAACGAATAGCATCCGCGCGCCATAACCGGGCAATTACCCAGAATCGGTTCTTTCCCGGTATTAAAATAATTATTCAGACCAACGGAAATCGAATTTCCCAAAAATCCGGCATCATGAAACCATTCCTTCAACTGCGCATCTGAAAGAACAGCCTTTTGTCTCTGATCCACAACATGATAGACCTCACAGAATACATATTGTCTGCCATCCTGCTTCAATGTCGTTTTCAGCGTTGCGTCTCCTGTTTTCAGTGCTTTTACCACTCCGTCTTTGCTCACCGATACCACATCTGCCGGATTGAGTACACAGTCAATCACCGACTCTTCCGTGGTATTTAAAATATTCATCTGTGCCCGGTCGCCAACCCGTAGCTGTTTGTGGAAATAAAGTACAGGTGCTTTTGTATTACCGGAGTCAACCGTAATCTTTTTTCCATAATCCGGCGATGAATAAAACGATGAGTATTTTACTACAACCTTGATCTTAGCTTGCGATAATTGACTCCCCTGTCTCATTCGAACCCAGATATTTGTCTGTCCACAGTTTTTTGCTGTCAGACGGCCGTTTTTCGTAACTGCCACAATAGTATTGTCTTCCGACTGAAAGGATACCTTTGAGGTACCTCCAACATGTGCAATATCCAGATTTCTCTTTTCTCCCAAATACATGTACATACTCTCGCAGATCGTCGGTACACTTTCTCGGGATTCCTGCACCACAGACTCCACTTTTTTTGCAGCTGCCTTTACATAGTTAAGTACAACAGAATCAAGATTCTCCATACTGATAACAAAGCATAAAATAAATGACAGCACGAATAAACCCAGCTTTTTTTTCATAACTTTTCTTCCCTTACCCATAACAAGACGACGAAGCACACGCTCACGCCGTATGTCTTACTTTAATTTGTCTGCATACTCCTCAAAGCAATCAAAGGTAGCGAAATAGTCAGCAATGGTCTCGGCACGACGGATCAGCTTCGCCGTTCCATCCTCTTGCAGCAAAAGCTCAGCCGACCACAGACGTCCATTGTAATTATAACCCATAGCAAAACCATGCGCGCCTGTATCATGGATGACTAATAAGTCTCCTTTTTCAATCTCCGGCAGCATACGATCAATGGCAAATTTGTCATTGTTTTCGCAAAGTGCTCCTGTCACATCATATTTATGATCACAAGGCTGATCTTCCTTTCCCATAACGGTAATATGATGATATGCATTGTACATGGCAGGACGCATGAGATTTGCCGCACAGGCATCAACCCCGATATACTCCTTATATGTATGTTTCTCGTGAAGTACTTTTGTCACCAGACAGCCGTATGGTCCCATCATAAAACGTCCCATCTCTGTATAAATGGCAACATCACCAAGTCCGGCAGGTACTAAGATCTCATCAAATACCTTGTGAACTCCCTCGCCGATCACTTTGATATCGTTTGGAGTCTGGTCCGGACGATACGCAATTCCAACTCCACCGGATAAATTGATAAAGCTGATCTCAATGCCAAGCTGCTGTTTGATCTCAACGACCAGTTCAAACAAGGTCTTGGCAAGTGTCGGATAGTAATCGTTGGTCACTGTATTGCTGACCAGGAAGGAATGCAGTCCAAAGGTTTTTGCACCTTTTTCTTTTAAAATCCGGTATCCCTCAAAAAGCTGTTCTTTTGTCAATCCATATTTTGCATCTCCCGGATTATCCATAATTCCATTACTGATCTCATAGACTCCGCCCGGATTATAGCGAAGACTGATCGTCTCCGGAATATACCCCAGTGTCTGCTCCAAAAAATCAATATGTGTAAAGTCGTCGAGGTTGATGATTGCACCTAATTCAGCGGCTTTGACAAACTCTTCTGCCGGTGTATCGTTGGAAGAAAACATGATGTCCTCTCCGCGGATATCACATGCATCGGACAAAACCAGTTCCGCCATCGAAGAACAATCACAGCCGCATCCATACTCGTGAAGTATCTTGATCAAAAACGGGTTTGGAGTTGCTTTAACTGCAAAATATTCTTTATATCCTTTATTCCACGCAAATGCATCCTTTACTGCCTGTGCATTGGCACGAATTCCCTTCTCATCATATAAATGAAATGGTGTCGGGTATTGTTTTACGATTTCATCTAACTGTTCTTTGGTTACAAATGTCTCTTTTGTCATTACTTTGTCTCCTTATTTCTCTAACATTCTATCCCCTTCTTGCAATTTTAGCAGACACAAACACAAATATCAATAGCCGAAGTAACTGTCTATTCCATCTGCAATTCCAGTCACCATGGCTTTTTGTCCGCTCTTGGATGACATATACAGATCCTCTTGGCGGTTGGTCATAAATCCCAGTTCAATCAATGTAACCGGAATCGTGCTCCAATTCGTTCCGGTAAGGTCGTCACGATATGCAACCCCGCGGCTTTTCAGTCCGGTCGCCGCAATATATTTTTCAAGGATCGCATCCGATAGCTTTTTACTGCTCTTGCTCAGCTTTGCCACATACGGATTTGAAGTTGACGGACAGAGCATTGTAACGCCTTTCGCCAATCCTGTGCTTCCATCTGCATGAATTCTGACCGCGATATCTGCTTTCGCTTTGTTCAAAAGCTGCGCGCGCTGCTTATTGCTGATATTGACCTCGTTGCTTTCTCTGGTCATCACGACCTGATAACCACGATTCCACAATTCCTTCTGCAATGCCAACCCAATCTCCAGCGTCAGCTGATATTCCGGCTTGCGCGTCGCCACTCCGCACGTACCACCGGAAACCTTCATTTTATATGTAGACGATCCGGGTCCGTTTGGTTCTGTTGCTGAATTTGCCGCAACCTGATGTCCCGGATCGATACCGATGACTTTTTTCGGTTTTACTTTCAACTGAAATGTAATCAATTCCTTTCCGTGACGAACACGGATCGTAGTCGTTCCGCAGCGTTTTGCCGTAATGAGACCGGTTTGACTGACAGAAGCAACTTTCGCTGTAGTTGAGCCATACTTCACATTGGAGGATGCATTTGTCTGTAGCTGAAACGTTTCTCCTGCTGTCAGGGAAGACACCTGTTTCCTAATTTGAAATGATTTGTTTGTTGCCAAAGCAGCTGTCGGCCGCATCACATATGCCGA
>JALEJB010000201.1 GCA_022768825.1 Lachnospiraceae bacterium | reverse complement strand
TGTCCAACAAAGGAGATTGGAAAATACATATCTGTCGGTGTCTGCGCAATACCACCTGCATATTCGCTCACTTTGAATTTCATCAGATGTGCCGAAGCAACATCCGCTGTCGTATAGCCTTTTGCATACAGATCCACCAGAGAATAAGTCAGATCAAACAGCTTCTGATCTCCGGAAGCACCTTTTTTATAAATCGTCGCCGTATATTTGACGTCCGATTCACCATGACGGGAATTGCTGGCTACGACCAGATCCAGTGTCTCTCCATTATCGATATAACACTGGGTGATACGCAGCTGCCCTTCGTTGAAAGCAGCATTGATGCCTAGCTCTTCGACACAGTAATAGCCCACCATCAGTGCTTTTCGCACCTCATAGGAACGATTCTGCGCAAAGTCTCCCGTGGCATTCAGACTGACAACACCCTTCTCATCATATGCCTTGTAATCACCGGAATGGTCATCGCTGTATACAAACTCTTTTGCCCAGGAACTGATATAAACAGCGTATACCGACTGCGAAACCGTATCGTATTCAATTGTGATGGTATAGTCACACACTTCCTTATCATAAGAATAGTTGTCAATCAGGTCATAAACCAGATTTGCCTGCGTCGAGGCAAGCGTTCCGGCACAATACTGGTCGTATTCGCCTGCCTTTGCCGTGATCGCATACATACGCCCCAGATCAAAAATATCTTCCGGCGCATTATTTCCCAAAGTGGCAGCATCCTGCAGACAGGTTCCATTATTTTGTACCTGTGCTGTAAAACGATCCAGATCCGACGCCAGCTCACGACTGGACAATTCCAGAGAAGCTGCCGTGTAGATCGTATGCGCATATTCATTACACTTTTTGAACTCGGAGTTACGAATCCATGCATTCAATCCTACAAAGGTAATTGCAAGCAAGATTCCCATAACAGCCAGTGTCACCATCAGCTCTACCATTGTAAAGCCCCGGCTATTTCGTTTTTTTGTTTTTCTCACATTACTTCGCATTACAATTACCTCTTTAAAATGTATTTCCTCTAATATTTCAGAACCAATATTCGCAAAATCACTGCTTCGCAGTTTTCCTTTTGCTCATATATTACATAAACTGTTCCAGATCCCGCTTATCGTTTGTAAATCTTCTCGCCTGATCCATCGTGATGATTCCTCTCTGTACCAGACTCATCAGATCGGTGTTCAGCGTATGCATACCAAGTGCTGCTCCGCCCTGCATCGCAGTATTCATCTGATGACACTTGTTCTCACGGATCATATTGCTGATGGCATCCGTACCGATCAAAATCTCCGTTGCGGCAATTCGTCCGCCTTCGATTTTTGGTACGAGGCACTGGGTGACGACCGCATTCAGTACGCCCGCCAGCTGGGTACGCACCTGATTCTGGCTACCGTTTGGACACGCATCAATGATACGGTCAATGGTCTGCGCCGCTCCCGTGGTATGAAGCGTAGACAGAACCAGATGTCCGGTTTCTGCCGCTGTCAGTGCTGCCGAGATCGTCTCATAGTCACGCATCTCTCCTACGAGAATGATATCCGGGTCTTCACGGAGCGCAGAACGAAGTGCTGCCGCAAAACTGGTCACGTCACGTCCCACCTCTCTTTGATGGACGAGACCTTTCTTTTTCTCATAGACATACTCCACCGGATCCTCGATTGTGATAATGTGATCCGGTCTGGTGGAATTGATGGAATCGATCATCGCCGCCAGCGTCGTGGATTTTCCGGAACCGGTCGGCCCGGTTACGAGGATCAATCCTCTCGGCTGTTTGACGATCTCGCCAAGTACCATTGGAAGTCCAAGGGACTCCAGTGTCGGAATATCTGAATTTAACAGACGGATCGTGGCTGCCAGACATCCCATATCCCGGAAGATGTTGACACGCTGACGGTTGCCGTCTCTGGTCTGAATCGCAAAGTCCAGATCATTTCCCTTCGCAAGCTCTGCCCGCTGCTCACTGTCGCACATTTCCAGCAGCATGGCTGTGATCTCTTCCTTGCTATATTGTTCTTCGGTCTCCTGCAATGCGCCATGAATACGCATCATCAACGGTTTTGCCGCCGTGATATGGATATCAGAACACTTCATCTCTCGGGCTTTTAATATGATCTCTTCAATATGTACCGTCGCCGGTCCTACATTGGCAAACGGATCTTCGTTTACCTGAACCGAATCGGTCATGCGGGGAGCAGCGGCTGTTGTGATCGCAGGTGCTGTGGCAGCCCTGTTTTTCACCTGATCCGATACGGCTGTGACGCTCTCTGTCAGCTTACTCATCTGACGAGCCAAAGTCTCCTCCAGACGCTGAGTTGCTGCGACAACTGCTTTGGTGGCGTTCGGATCTGCCGCAATGGACATGCCAGGTGCTGCCTGCACGTAGGAAACCGGTGTATCGATGACTTCGATCTGTGGTTCTTCCACATCGGATTTTTCCCGCTCGGGCGCATCGGAATAATAAGCGACTCTTCGCAGCTCCTCGACTGTCGTGATGCCCTGCAGGACTTTCTCTCTTGCGCTGTCTCGCAGCAGCTTCATGCCCTGATTTTTTACTGCATAGCTTTCGATCTCGTCCATGGATGCGCCGTCTGTGATCATTTTGCGCACATTGCTGTCAATGGTCAAAATCTCATGGATCGCGATTCGTCCGCTGTAACCCGTATAGTTACACTGGGTACAGCCGTGTGCTTTCTTGATCTTCGTACCCGGTGTGACACGAAGCAGCTGGCAATCTTCTTCTGTTGCTTCTACTTCCTGTCCGCACTCCGGACAGATGCGGCGCATCAGTCGCTGTGCGACGGTTCCCACCATGGAGTTTGCAACCAGAAACGGCTCTACACCCATGTCGATCAGACGGACGATGGATGATGTGGCGTCATTGGTATGCAGGGTGGAAAATACAAGGTGTCCGGTGATAGCAGAACGAACCGAGATCGATGCGGTCTCGGAATCTCGCGTCTCACCGACCATGATGATATCCGGGTCCTGACGAAGCAAAGCGCGAAGACCTGCCTCAAAGGTCAGTCCGGCCGTATTGTTTACCTGTGTCTGATTGATTTTTCTCAAATTTTTCTCTACCGGATCCTCGATGGTGGAGATGTTGACGCTTCGTTTTGCCATCTCCTCAAGTACCATATACAGTGTCGTAGTCTTTCCACTTCCGGTCGGACCGGTCAGATAGATGATTCCATGCGGGCTGTCCAGCATCGCGCGGAAGCGTTTGTAATCACTTTCTTCCATACCGAAGGAATCCGCATGCTGGATCGTGGAGTTTCCGGCAAGAAGACGCATGACCGCTTTTTCACCGAATACAGTCGGAAGAATGGATACGCGGACATTGACATACTGCCCTTCGATATTGACACGGAAATGTCCGTCCTGTGGGATACGCCGCTCTGCGATATCCAGATCTGAGATGATCTTGATACGGGCAATGAGTGACGCATGCAATCCCTTCTGCAGCGTCACATAATCCACGATCGCACCATCAATACGCATGCGCACGATGGATTTATCTTCAAAAGGCTCGATATGAATATCACTACAGTTGACGCTGTATCCACGTTTCAGCAGCGAATTGAGCAGGTTGATGATCGGTGTCTCATCATCACCTTCCTCGACGGTCAGCTCCTCTAAATCATCCTTTTTCTCGTTTGCCATCGTGTTGGCAGCACGCGCCGCTTTCTGCGCAGCCACCTCGGAATAATAATAGCTGATCGCTTTCTCAAGGGGAGCGGATTCACACAGGCAGATATTGAGCTGCCGACCGGTCAGCTGCTTGATATCTTCAATGGCAAAAAAGTTCATCGGGTCATTTACGACAACGGTCAATACACCGTTCTCGTCATTGATCGCCAGAATACAATATTTTTCTGCCAGGTTAGCCGGAATGAGTGCGGTCGCATCCAGATTGACCGTCTCATTTGCGATATCGATGTGCTTCATATTCAGACGGATTGCAAGTGCCTGAAGCATGTTGGTCTCCGAGATAAATCCCAGCTCGATCAAGGCACCTCCGAGACGCATTCCTTTATGCTCTTTCTGATAACGGAGTGCCTGACCGATCTGTTCGTCGTTGACGTAACCGGATTCCTTTAAGACATCTCCGATTCGAATATTTTTTAAGCTAGCGGTTTGTTCTACTGCCATACTCTATTCCTCTTCTTTTCCCTGCATATATACGGAAAGCTCCATATGCAGCATATCCTCTGATCGCAAGTCCAGATCGCCCAACTCATCTGTACTTACGCGGTTGTCCGTGCTCCATGAATAAGAATTGACCTGAAGCGCCGGGTACTGCTCATCATCTGAGAGCAGATCAATATAATCCTGCAGCTTTTCGTGCGACCCGGTCACATCAATGGACAGATTTGCCACATACAAAACCATTGCCGCCGGATCTGTCTCGGTACTTTCTGTCTCCTGCGGCTGCGAATTATCCGCTTTTTCCGCTTCATATGCTGCCTCTGCCTCAGTCATCTGTTCGCCGTCTTCCTCCGCCGGTGGCAAATACAAAAAGTATGGTGCGATCGCGTAAGGCGCATCCGGGATCGTGATCGTCAGGTTTTTCGCTCCCAATGACTGATGAAGTGTCAGCTCTGTGATCATCTTATCCAGTTCCTGACTTGGCATATATTCATAAAAAATCTGTAATTCATCGCGCTTGTTGTCTAACAATTCTTCGTTGGTCTTGCGAAGCTGCGGCAGTCTCGCCAGATAGCTCTGCGTCTGCTGTACCTGCATCTCCAGATCATCTGCCTGCGCAGACAGCTCCTGAACTTTTTCATACAACGGTTTGACCACAAAATAGCCCAGACCGACGATCAACAGGAATAAAGATAAGAATACGATCAGCTTTTTATCCCGTTCGGTAAATTTCATTTCCAGTTCCATATCTTTACTCCCTTCCCACAGATGCGGACAATGTAAACACCACATTGACCGTCCATGCATTTTCGTTATAGGTATATCCGGTATATTCGATGTTGGTAAACATGTCATCCTCGATCAGACGTGTCACCAGCTGATTGATGTCTTGTACATCCTCTGCTGTCATAGCGGTCGTCATCGTGCCCGAAGCACTGTCAAAGCTGGTGACGGACACCTTTGCCAGACCATCCACACAGGCTTCAAAGTCCTCTAACACCTGGGAATTACAAAGCGGATAACTTTGGATTGCTTTTTTCACGCCCTGTACGTATGTAATCTGCTGAGTCGTCAGCTCATTGCTGCTCAAAAGCTGTTCGTACTCTGCTTTCTCCTGCGCTACTGTCGGGTTGGTCAGATAGGCGTTTGCCACATCGATTCTTGCAGAATTGGAAAAATATTGTACGCCGAGTACGATCATGATGATGATCATGATCAGGGCAACGCCCACAACCAATGACCAGTTTTTGATCGCCGCCAACATGGCCTTTCCCCGCGGCGAGTGCTTCATGTACTGCTTCTTGATCGTGGTCTTGCCGGATTCCGTCTGCAAGCCTGCAATCATCGAAATGCAGTCGGTCAGCTCCTGACCCTCGATCCGCCAGTCGATGATACCCTCTCCCGAGATCCAGTCGGTCTGGATCTGATCGTTGATCTGATAGATTCCTTCATCCACGTAGGTAAAGGTATCCGGTGAGATTCCTGCCACATATACATTTTTGATCTGTGCGTCGATCTGCTGCGCTTTCATAAACTGAATGATATTACTTACGCTTCGCGCAATCTCCACACCATATCCCGGTGTATCGATCTCACTGAACAGACGGCTGTTGGTCGAATAGGTGTATTTACCGTCGATATACAGGATGTTGGTCATGCTGTTGCCCTGCATGATCTGAACGATACACGTATTATTTACAACCTGCGGCAATCTTCCCATCAGGCGGATGATATTCGCCTGATCCATCGTGATGCTGGAGACCTTCAGCTTTAGTGCGCGCATCATATCGTACACATCGTCCAATGCTTCACGCTCGATCATTGCCGCCAAAATATGCTGATATTTTCTCCCCTTCTCGTTCTGCCCTTCCTGCTTAAATACCGTATTGATCACCGAACAGCCGTAGATCGGTTCCTTGCGGTTTTCCACGTCATTGAACTCCCGCGGAATATACCCCATCAATTCCTTTGGCTGCATGACCGGAAGCTCCACCATCTTTGTGATAAACATCGAAGATGTCAGGATCAGATTGATATTTCTGGTCGGGAGATTATTTTGTTTAAAAAACTCCTCCAATGCTTTCTGATAAGCTTCGACATTGATAATCTTACGGTTGGACATCATCGGTTCTTCGAATCGATGCGTATATAATTTTTGCGCAGTCAGTTTTTTGCCGTTGACCGCACCCACTAATGCGATGATGTGATTGCCTGATAAATAAAGTGTAACCATCGAGTTCCCTCCCCTTTTGTCAGGATTGCTGAAAAATCTTGACAATTCTTGCCAGGATTGCTGCGCAATCCTGACAATAAATGATAAGCCCTTTCTTCGTAAGTGCTTATTCCTTGTCTTGATTGTTGCAAACAATCAAGATTACCTTTTAATATTGACTTGCAGAATTTGAGACGCTGTCATATGAGTTGTAGATTGGCATCATGACGGAGATCATGACAAATCCGACCACGCATGCCATCACGATCAGCATAACCGGCTCGATCATGGAAACCATCTTGTTGATCGCCATCTCA
>JALEJB010000157.1 GCA_022768825.1 Lachnospiraceae bacterium | reverse complement strand
TTATACCGGCAATTTTTTTGTCGGAGCAAGTGCTCCGTCCTTTACTTCAATTAAGATCGTATCGCCTGTGCGAACCTCATCTGACAGGATGAGCTTGGCGGCCAGGGTCTCTACCGTCTTTTGCAGATAACGCTTGAGCGGTCTTGCACCAAATACCGGATCATATCCATGATCTACGATAAACTGCTCTGCCTCATCCGTCAGCTCCACACGCAGTTCTCTGTCCGCAAGTCTCTCATTCAACTCATTCATCAGTAAGTGAATGATTCCGCCGATATTGTTTTTGCTCAGCGGCTTAAAGAGAATGATCTCGTCCAGACGATTCAAAAACTCCGGCCGGAAGTTGCTGCGCAGCTCTGCCATGACATCGCTCTCCACACCCGGCTTGATATCACCGTTTTCGTCAATCCCATCCAACAGATAGGAAGCTCCCAGATTGGATGTCATGATGAGAATCGTATTCTTAAAGTCCACGGTACGTCCCTGGGAATCCGTGATCCGTCCGTCATCCAATACCTGCAGCAGCACATTAAAGACATCCGGATGCGCTTTTTCCACCTCATCAAACAATACAACCGAATATGGTTTTCTACGAACTGCTTCTGTCAGCTGTCCGCCCTCTTCATATCCCACATATCCAGGAGGTGCTCCGATCAGACGGGATACCGAATGTTTCTCCATATACTCGCTCATATCCAGACGAACCATATTACTCTCATCGTCAAACAGACTGGCTGCCAGAGCTTTTGCAAGCTCAGTCTTACCAACACCGGTTGGTCCGAGAAACAGGAAGGAACCGATCGGTTTTCCCGGATCTTTGATGCCTGCCTTAGAACGGATGATCGCTTCTGTCACGCGGGTGACACCCTCATCCTGTCCGACGACACGTTTGTGCAGTTCCTCATCCAGATGCAAGGTCTTGTTTCGCTCAGACTCGTTTAATTTTGCCACAGGAATTCCGGTCCAGCGGGAAATGATCTTGGCGATCTCTTCCTCGCTGACATTCTCATGTACCAGTGACATCTCCTTATTTTTGACTGCTGCCTCTTCCTGCTCCAATTGCTGCTGTAACTGCGGAAGCTTGCCATACTGTAACTCGGCTGCTTTTTCCAAATCGTAGTTTTGCTGGGCAGCGGTGATGTCATTTTTCACCTGCTCAATCTCCTCACGCAGCTTCTGTACCTTCTCCACGGAAGATTTCTCGTTTTCCCACTGTGCCTTCTGGGCAGCAAAGGTGTCTTTCAGTTCCGCCAGTTCTTTTTGCAAATTTGCCAGACGCTCTTTACTCAGGTTATCTGTCTCTTTTTTGAGTGCCGTTTCTTCAATCTGAAGCATCATGATACGGCGGTTCATTTCGTCAAGCTCTGCCGGCATGGAATCCAGTTCGGTCTTGATCAGGGCACAGGCCTCGTCGACTAAGTCGATGGCTTTATCCGGCAAAAAACGGTCGCTGATATAGCGGTTGGACAGTACTGCTGCCGATACCAGTGCGCCGTCCGTGATCTTGACACCGTGAAAGACCTCATATCGCTCCTTCAGTCCACGAAGAATCGAGATCGTCTCCTCTACGGTCGGCTCATCTACCATGACCGGCTGGAAACGACGTTCCAGTGCCGCATCTTTTTCAATATATTCCCGGTACTCATCCAATGTGGTGGCACCGATACAATGCAGTTCTCCTCTGGCAAGCATCGGTTTTAACAGCTGGCCTGCATCCATGGCGCCGTCGGTCTTTCCGGCACCGACAATCGTATGCAGCTCATCGATAAAGAGAATGATCTCTCCGTTTGAGCCTTTTACCTCGTCCAATACTGCCTTGAGTCGTTCCTCGAATTCACCGCGATACTTTGCTCCTGCGATCAACGCACCCATATCCAGCGCAAATAATTTCTTTTCTTTTAATGTCTCCGGCACATCTCCTTTGACAATTCGCTGTGCCAGACCTTCTACCACGGCAGTTTTACCGACACCCGGCTCTCCGATCAGAACCGGATTGTTTTTCGTCTTTCTCGATAGGATACGGACGGCATTTCGGATCTCATCATCACGTCCGATAACCGGATCTGTCTTTTGCTGACGGGCACGCTCGACCATATCATAGCCGTATTTTTCCAGTGTATCATAGGTTGCTTCCGGGTTATCACTGGTCACTCGCTGATTGCCGCGAACGGTGGAAAGTGCCTGCAAAAAGCGGTCTCTTGTGATGCCATACTCCTTCCACAGCTCCTTCATTGCTTTATTCGGATACTTGATCAGGCATAAAAACAGATGCTCGACGGATACATATTCGTCTCCCATCGCTTTTGCTTCATCTTCTGCATGGATCAGCACCTGATTTAAATCTTTTCCGACAAATACCTGACCGCCACTGACTTTGACTCTGGCCTCCAGTTTACGGATGGCATTGTCCAGAAAGTGCTCCTTTTGAATGTCCATCTTCTCGATCAGCTTCGGGATCAGGCCGTCCTGCTGCTGCATCAGAGCAACCAAAAGGTGCTCCTGCTCGATCTCCTGATTACCGTAATCATAGGCCAGTTTCTCACAGGTATTGACTGCTTCTATTGACTTTTGTGTGAATTTCTGAATGTTCATAAAAGTTCCTCCTTTCATGATC
>JALEJB010000139.1 GCA_022768825.1 Lachnospiraceae bacterium | reverse complement strand
TGAGCAAATGGTCTGAATGTAGAAAGCCTTTTGGCTTTCTATTGTTTTTTCCATTACATTGTTAAAAAATTAACAACAAAAAGAAAAAAGGAGACAAGAATCATGGCAAAAAAAGTAGTTATCGCATCAGCATGCCGTACTGCAATTGGTAAAATGGGTGGAGCTTTAAGCAATACTCCAGCAGCAGACTTAGGTGCAATCGTAATCAAAGAGGCATTAAACAGAGCAGGCGTGAAACCGGAGATGGTTGACGAAGTAAAAATGGGTTGTGTCATCCAGGCAGCTCAGGGACAGAACGTTGCTCGTCAGGCTTCGATCAAAGCCGGCTTACCAATCGAAGTTCCGGCAATCACAATCAATGTTGTTTGTGGATCAGGTCTGAAATGTGTCAACGACGCTGCTACAATGATCATGGCTGGTGAGGCTGATATCGTTGTTGCAGGTGGTATGGAGAATATGTCAATGGCTCCATATGCTATGACAAAAGCTCGTTTTGGATATCGTATGAACAATGCAACCATTATCGATACAATGGTAAACGATGCATTGACAGACGCTTTCAATCATTATCATATGATGATCACAGCAGAGAATGTATGTGATAAATACGGCATCACTCGCGAAGAGTTAGATGAGTTCTCAGCAAACAGCCAGCAGAAATGCGAAGCTGCGATCGCAGCAGGCAAATTCAACGAGGAGATCGTTCCTGTACCTGTTAAGGTAAAGAAAGACATCGTTGATTTCGTAACAGACGAGGGACCTCGTGCCGGCACAACTGCAGAGTCACTTTCAAAACTGAAATGCTGCTCAGGAAAAGACGGCGGATTAGTTACAGCAGGTAACGCATCAGGAATCAATGACGGTGCTGCTGCAGTCGTTGTAATGAGCGAAGACAAAGCAAAAGAGTTAGGCATCACTCCAATGGCAACATGGGTAGCCGGAGCACTTGGCGGAGTAGAGCCTGAGATCATGGGTGTTGGACCTGTAGCTTCTACCAAGAAAGTACTTGCTAAAACCGGTCTTTCTATCGACGATATTGATTTAATCGAGGCAAACGAGGCATTTGCTGCACAGTCAATCGCAGTAGCACGTGACTTGAACTTCGACATGAGCAAAGTAAATGTAAACGGTGGTGCAATCGCACTTGGACATCCGGTAGGAGCTTCCGGCTGCCGTATCTTAGTTACCCTGTTACATGAGATGAAGAGAAGCGGAGCAAACCGCGGACTTGCAACCTTATGTATCGGCGGCGGAATGGGATGCTCAACCATCGTAGAGAAGTACTAATTTTTATAATTAAGAAACCGCAACTAAAGCAGTATCAATGATGCAGATTTGCAATGTATTGCAATATCAGAACATTAATGAATTGTAAAACTAAAATGCGAAGGAGCATGTTACTGTTTCATCCAAAACATTTGTGAGGACGTCGGTGCTTAGCGAGGTGTTTTCGAGCTTAGCACATCCGTTACGTCCGAGCATGAGCGGAAGCGGCCGTTTTGGATGAAATATGTGACATGCTATGAGCATTTTTAGGAATTAATATTTTTTATTCAAGGAGGATCTATCAATGAAGGTAGGCGTAATTGGTGCAGGAACCATGGGACAGGGCATTGCAAAAGCATTTGCTCAGGTTGAAGGATATGAGGTAGCACTCTGTGATATCAAACAGGAGTGGGCTGAAGGCGGAAAAGACAAGATTGCAAAAGGATACGCAAGACTTGTAGAAAAAGGAAAAATGACTCAGGAGGCTGTTGACGGAATTCTCGGAAAAATCACTCCTGGTTTAAAGGAAAACTTATGTGCAGACAGCGATCTGATCGTAGAGGCAGCATTCGAGAACATGGAAGTAAAGAAGACCACATTTGCAGAGTTGGACAAGATTGCAAAACCGGAGTGTATCTTCGCTTCCAACACATCTTCACTTTCAATCACAGAGATCGGAAACGGTCTTACCCGTCCGATGATCGGAATGCACTTCTTCAATCCTGCTGATCGTATGAAATTAGTAGAGGTAATCGCAGGTGTAAATACACCGGCTGAGACTGTAGAGACAATCAAGAAAATCTCAGAAGAGATCGGAAAGACTCCTGTACAGGTAAATGAGGCAGCTGGTTTCGTAGTAAACCGTATCCTGATCCCAATGATCAACGAAGCAGCTTTCATCAAGATGGAAGGTGTATCAGACATCGCCGGCATCGACGCAGCAATGAAGCTCGGAGCAAATCATCCAATGGGACCACTCGAGTTAGGAGATTTCATCGGATTAGATATCTGCTTAGCAATCATGGATGTATTATACAACGAGACCGGAGACAGCAAGTATCGTGCATGCCCACTGCTTCGTAAGATGGTTCGCGGTGGCAACCTTGGAGCAAAGAGCGGAAAAGGATTCTACGTATACAACGCAGATCGCACAAAGACTCCTGTAGACGCTATGTAAGAAACTGATAAAACCTGCAGGCTGATTTTTGTATAAAATCAGTCCGTGGGTTTTGTGCATAAAAAATAATGATGAAAAAGGAGAAATAAATCATGGATTTTTCTTTAGACAAGAAGCATGAGATGGCGCGTTCTTTATTCAAAGAGTTCGCTGAGACAGAAGTAAAGCCACTCGCACAGGAAACTGACGAGACAGAAGCTTTCCCGGCTGAGACTGTTGCAAAGATGGCAAAATATGGATTCTTAGGAATTCCTGTACCAAAGGAGTACGGCGGACAGGGATGTGATCCATTAACCTATATCATGTGTGTAGAAGAGCTTTCAAAAGTATGTGGTACAACCGGTGTTATCGTATCTGCACATACTTCACTTTGTGTTGATCCGATTCTTACCTATGGTACAGAAGAGCAGAAACAGAAATATATCCCTGACTTAGCATCAGGAAAGAAACTTGGCGCATTCGGATTAACTGAGCCGGGAGCAGGAACTGACGCACAGGGATGCCAGACCAAAGCGGTATTAGATGGTGATGAGTGGGTATTAAACGGAAGCAAATGTTTCATCACAAACGGAAAAGTTGCAGACGTATATATCGTAATCGCAATCACAAGCATCACAGAGGATAAGAGAGGAAGAAAGAAAAAGAACTTCTCTGCATTTATCGTAGATAAAGATACTCCTGGATTCTCATTCGGAACCAAAGAGAAGAAGATGGGTATCCGAGGATCATCTACATATGAGTTGATCTTTGAGGATGCAAGAATTCCGAAGGATGCATTACTTGGACCGGAAGGAAAAGGATTCCCGATCGCTATGCACACATTAGATGGCGGACGTATCGGAATCGCTGCTCAGGCACTTGGAATCGCTGAGGGAGCTTTGGAGCGTACCATCGAGTACACCAAAGAGAGAAAACAGTTCGGTCGTGCGATCGCTGCTCAGCAGAATACACAGTTCAAGCTTGCTGATATGGCTGCTAGAATTGATGCTGCTAAATTCCTGGTATACAGAGCTGCTATGGCAAAAGCAACCCAGAAGGTATATTCTGTAGAAGCTGCTAAGGCTAAATTATTTGCTGCAGAGACAGCTATGGCTGTTACAACCGAGTGTGTTCAGTTGTTTGGTGGATACGGATACATCAGAGAGTACGATGTTGAGCGTATGATGCGTGACGCAAAGATCACAGAGATCTATGAGGGAACATCAGAGGTTCAGCGTATGGTTATCTCAGGTGCTTTGTTGAAATAGTCGCGATCTGGCGGATTGAAAATGGCTGAGAATCTGGCTGATAATACTTGTATCAATCAGACAGAGGCGACAGACATTTGAGAGCGCAAAGCGCATGAGAAAATGCTTTCAAAAAATTATAAAGGAGAAATAAATACATGAAAATCGTAGTATGTATTAAACAGGTTCCTGATACTAAGGGTGGCGTTAAGTTTAACCCGGACGGAACACTTGATAGAGCAGCTATGCTTGCAATCATGAATCCGGATGACAAAGCCGGCTTAGAGGCAGCACTTAGAATTAAAGAGCAGACCGGAGCAGAGGTAACTGTACTGACCATGGGTCTTCCAAAGGCTGATGATGTACTTCGTGAGGCTCTCGCAATGGGCGCAGATAACGCAATCTTAGTAACAGATCGCGTATTAGGTGGAGCTGATACATGGGCTACATCTACAACAATCGCCGGAGCGCTTCGCAACATCGATTACGATCTGATCATCACAGGACGTCAGGCAATCGACGGAGATACCGCACAGGTAGGACCACAGATCGCTGAGCATCTGGGATTGCCGGTTATCTCTTACGCTGAGGATATCAAAGTAGAGGGAAATACCGTAACTGTAAAACGTCAGTATGAAGACAGATACCACATGGTAAAAGCTACCATGCCATGTCTGATCACTGCACTGAGCGAGTTAAATACTCCAAGATATATGACTCCGGGCGGAATCTTCGACGCATATGAGAAAGAAGTTACCGTATGGGGCAGAGCTGACTTAAAGGATGTTGATGATTCTAACCTCGGATTAAAGGGATCACCTACCAAGATCGCAAAAGCATCTGATAAGGTTCGTAAGGGAGCTGGAGAGAAAGTTGCTTTAGATCCTACAGAGGCAGTTGCTTACATCGTTGGCAAGTTAACCGAGAAACACGTTATCTAATATAAGAAAGAAAAGTGGTGAATAAAATGGGTTTAGAAGAATATAAGGGCGTATTTATCTACGCACAGCAGGTAGACAATGAGATCAGCTCTATCGCATTCGAGTTGCTTGGAAAAGCAAAAGAGCTGGCAGCAGATCTTGGAACTGATGTAACAGCAGTTCTTCTTGGATCTAACGTAAAAGGATTAACAGACAAATTAGCTGAGTATGGCGCAGACAAGGTAATCGTTGTAGACGATCCGGCACTGGAGACCTATCGTACAGAGCCATATGCACATGCACTTGCATCAGTCATCAATGAGTACAAGCCTGAGATCATGTTAGTTGGAGCAACAGCAATCGGACGTGATCTTGGACCAACCGTTTCAGCAAGAGTGGCAACCGGTTTGACCGCTGACTGTACCGTACTTGAGATCGGTGATTTCCCATTAGTTGCAACTCCTGGAAAAGAAGACGAGCAGAAACATAATCAGTTATTGATGACTCGTCCTGCATTCGGTGGAAACACAATCGCTACCATCGCCTGCCCGGACAACAGACCTCAGATGGCAACCGTTCGTCCTGGTGTTATGCAGAAAATTGCTCCGATCGCCGGCGCAAAGGCTGAGATCATCGAGTACAATCCTGGATTCGAAGTAAACAACAGATATGTAGAGATCCTTGAGGTCGTAAAAGCTGTTGGACAGGTTGAGAACATCATGGACGCTAAGATTCTTGTATCTGGTGGACGTGGAGTAGGAAGCGCTGAGAACTTCAAGATGTTACAGGATCTGGCAGACGCTTTAGGCGGAATGGTAAGCTGCTCACGTGCAGTTGTAGAGAACGGCTGGTTAGCTCCTGATTATCAGGTAGGACAGACCGGAAAAACCGTTCGTCCAAACGTATACTTCGCAATCGGTATTTCCGGAGCAATTCAGCACGTTGCAGGTATGGAAGAGTCAGATATCATCATCGCAATCAATAAAGATGCAGATGCACCAATCTTTGATGTAGCTGATTACGGTATCGTAGGAGACTTAAATAAGATCGTTCCTGCATTGACTGAGGCAATCAAAGCACAGGTAAAATAATTCAAAACAGCAGTTTTGAATTATGAATAAACGATTTGCCATGTTCACATACTACCTTTGAAAGGAGTGTGGGAACATGGCAAATTTTTTTTCTGAAAAAGTAAAGCTTACCGGAAAATTTTGTATGATCTATCGGATGATTCTTGCAATTGCGATTCTGTTGGCAGTTGGATATGCCTGCTATTATCTCCTGCAGCATCAGGGGGGAAGAACCTATGAAAAAGGTGTAGAGCTGGTACAGGACTTCCGGTGTGACAGAGACTTTGACTGCGGGGAGACGGGGAATGCTTAAGTGGATCAAGACAATACTGATTGGGATCATTATCTTTTTTGGATCTGCGTTTACGATCATGGCATTTCATAATGATATAGGGATTGTGACGTTATTTGAGCAGATCTATTCACAGGTGACCGGAAGTGTGCCGGATTCGATGGGCGGTCTGGAGATCGGATATTCTGTTGGACTTGCAGCGGGTATTTTGTTTTTCTTCAATCATTTGAAATTGAAAAAGGAAAAGACGGATCCGACGCCGCTTCAGGTGGAGATGTACAAATACAATCAGGATGTATCTGACACCAAAGCGAGCCTTTTACAAAGTATGGAAGGAAATTCAAAAGGAAAAGGGAACGGATGATGATGACCGTATTTGATTTTTTATTTGGTGTCTGTGCCGGTGCAAGCTCAGCGGCGGGTGTATTTGGATTTCTGATGAAGGTGGATGTATATCCCAGAATGATCGGAAGCAGCCATACAGAAAAAAAGGTATTTTTTTATGAGTGGCTGATCGTTTGTGGAGTCATATTGGGAGGAATTGTCACGGAATTTCCTGATCTTCCGATGCATTTTGGTTACTGGTTCGTCGTCCTATGGGGACTTTTGATGGGAATTTTTGTCGGATGTGTGTCAATTGCCTTGGCGGAAGTGCTCAATGTGTTTCCGATCATCTTTCACAAGTTGAAGCTGGATAAAAATTTGAGTATCTATGTGATAGCTATGGCACTGGGAAAAATGGCGGGATCTTTCTGGTATTTTTACAATCGGATTCAACCGTGATGAGTTGTGGATAAAATAAGAATATGCTATAATGTACGTGAAGGCAAAAGTGAGCATAGTATCAGACGGATGCAGATGCTTGCATCATGCAGAGGTATGATATATGCGAGCGCGCCCGCGATCACGGAAAACCAAAGGTTTTTCGTGATTTTGCCGAAGCAATTACTTGAGAGTCAGCGAACTTGCATGATTGACGAACGGCGAATTGGATCATGCCAAAAAGGAGTCATCAAATGCATACTGAATTATCCCGTCAGAGTGTTGTGATCAAATGCAATCTGGAAGCGTCGATCATGACAGGAAATTATGAATTTTATTATGCCAGTGGCTTGTTATCCCGGTTATCTGAGGTAGCATTGCCCGAAGATATCAAGCCACCGGCATTACACACCTGGGTTCACGAGACCATTGAAAAATTTGAACCTTCCAATGGTCAGGAGAAACACCTGGTACATATGTTGCGCTATTATCATCCCGATGAAGATCATTTTGACGACCATATGGTAGAACTGCTACAGATGGGGCAAAATGAGGATCATCTGTGGGAACGATTTCGGTAATCGTGTCAGGTTGCGAGATCGAGCTGCTGTATGGAACCCACGTTGCCGTTCTCGTACAGGAAGACGCCGCTTTGGCGAATGACAGCATTGGTCTCATTCCTTTGATTGGTGAGAGAAAACTGCGTGTCGCTGGACCCCAGATAGATCGCACCGACACCGGCTTTTCCAAGTCCCACCAGTTCGTCCCTTCCGCTGGCGTCTTTTCGCCAGATCAAAAGCTTGTCAAAAATCTCATCGGCCTCGTCGATCCAGCCGTTCCCATCATTGTCATACGCAGCGAGATCGGCAAAGCCGTTTCCGCTTGTCGTTCCGAACAATTCCGTTCCGTCATTGATCGTTCCGTCTCCGTTTTTATCCAAAGCGAGATAGCCGCTGCCTGCAGCAAGCTGCGAGATCTGCTCATCGTGTCCGTCTGCGTCCAGATCAAAGTAAAATTTCTGGTCTGTCACATCCGCAGCAGGAAGATCCAGATTGATGACAAGCGGGTCCATAAGCTTTGGTGCGCCAAAATCGATGTATTGGCTGGAATATTCCGTAAAGGACCGGCTCATCGTCAGATCCACATTGAAATTGATCTCCCGACCGTCACTGGTCTTTACTGTCCCCTGAGTGGAAAAGGACATTTCTTCCTCTTCGTTGTAATAAAATTCCTGATAGTATTCACCGCCGAACTGTTGCTCGGTTCCCATTGTACTTAGAAAATTGTTGGAATCGTTGTACTTATTTTTCCCCAATAACAGGTTTAACAGATAATTCATCGTGTGCTCACGCATTTTGGAAAGCTGCTTGATGCGCTCTAATGGGCGGATATTCGCCACATTTGTGAGTGGACGGCTGGTCTGAAACCGGTTGAACAGTTCATCCGAAAACTGTTTTCCGTTCTCTTTTCCACCATAGACCTTGCTCTCGCCGTCTTTTTTTGCACGGGAGACGTTGTCACCGGATTTTGACTGTTCGATAAAATCCGGCCCTTTTCCCCAGATATGAAGGGTGCTGCTGCTTGCCTGAGATTGAGAGTATCTGCGTGATGAACGCATTCCTACATTACTTGATTGAATATACAATAACATCGCTCCTTTGTGAGGATACCTGTTTATGATGAATTGTTTCCCTACAAGACATAATAAAAGAACCGCAAAATGTTTTAGCATTTCCCTGTCTAAAAGCATTTCACCGTCCCTGGTTCATCCCTTTATTTTTCTGATCATACTTGGCCGAGTGTTGTCAGTTGCTTATTATATCGGACGATTTTGGAAAATGTTTAGTGGAAATATAATAGCATGTATTATTGCGTAAGCTGTGGGCAATTTTGCTTATGTAGAAGTATAAGTTTAAATTTTACAGCTGTATAGAGGTTTCCAAAAACGCACATACTGAATAAAAAAGGAGATTGAGCATGGGTAAGGAACAGATCTCGCCTGAGAAGGCGAAGCAGCAAAAAGAATACAACGATTACGTAAAACAGGTGACCCCGACCTACAATTTGTGGGTGAACATGGGAAAGGCATTTCTGGTGGGCGGAGTGATCTGTGTCATCGGACAGATCTTTACGGAGATCGCCACCAACATGGGTGCAAACAAAGATGACGCCGGGGCATATTGTACACTGGCACTTGTCTTTTTAAGTGTATTGCTGACCGGTTTGAATATCTATCCGACGTTTGCAAAATTCGGTGGAGCCGGAGCATTGGTACCGATCACAGGATTTGCCAATTCGGTAGCGGCACCGGCAATTGAATTTCGCGGCAGTGAAGGAAATGTGTTTGGCTGCGGCGCGAAGATCTTTACGATCTGCGGACCGGTCATCCTATATGGGATATTCACAAGCTTTGTGCTGGGACTTGGATATTATTTGCTTGGTTGTTGGGGATTTTTATAATTCTTTCACTTGAATTGAAAAAGCGGCTGTGTTACTATGTACTTTGACTTTTGGAGCACCTGACTGTGGCAGGGAAGCTGTAACAGGCAGGCGTGGGTCGCCTATAGAAGTGAATCATCACCTTGATTTGGAGAAAAATGGGTGGTACGTGATAGAGTACGGAGGAGAAAACATGGCTGAAATACAACGGGAAAATAAAATGGGCGTGATGCCTGAGGGCAGGCTTCTTATGAACATCGCACTGCCAATGATGATCTCAATGCTGGTACAGGCGATGTATAATATTGTGGACGGGATTTTCGTGGCAAGGATCAGTGAGAATGCCTTGACTGCAGTCTCCATGGCATTTCCGTTGCAGTCGCTGTTGATCGCCATTGCGGCGGGAACCGGAGTCGGTGTCAATTCGCTTCTCTCGAAGTCTTTGGGCGAGAAGAATTTTGATCGTGCCAATCAGACGGCGATGAACGGAATCTTTGTATATCTCATAAGCTATTTATTGACAGCGGTACTGGGAATTTTTATTACAAAACCGTTCTTTGCCAGTCAGATGAAGGGTGCAGACCCGGAGATCATGACGATGGGCGTGACTTATCTGACCATTGTTTTGGTATGTTCCTTTGGTTTGTATGCGCAGTTTATTTTTGAGCGTATCCTGCAATCCACAGGACGTACCGTGTTTACGATGATCTCACAGATGATCGGGGCCATTATCAACATTGTGTTAGATCCGATTTTGATCTTCGGTTTGCTTGGCATGCCAAAGCTGGGAGTGGCGGGAGCCGCTATTGCTACCGTCATCGGTCAGATCATAGCCGGCATCGTTGCGATGATTTACAATCTGAAGAAAAATACAGATGTGCAGCTTTCGTTTCATGGATTCCGTCCGGACGGAAAGATAATCGGAACGATCTACAAAGTGGAATTCCCTTCGATCATCATGCAGTCCATCGGTTCGGTTATGACCTATGGCATGGATGTGATCCTGATGGGGCTGTCCGCTACCGGAGTATCGGTGTTTGGTGTGTACTTTAAACTGCAGAGCCTGTTTTTCATGCCGGTGTTCGGTTTGAACAATGGTGTGATCCCGATCGTGGCATACAATTACGGAGCACAAAAGAAAAAACGTGTCATCAAGACGATCAAATATGGAATGGCAGTATCTTTTTGCTTGACATTTATTGGATTTTTACTTTTTGAATTCGTACCGGACAAATTGTTGTTATTATTTGACGCATCCGACAATATGTTGAATATAGGAGTGACTGCACTGAGGATCATTGCGGTTCATTATCTCATCGCATGGTTTTGTATCATTTGCGGTGCAGTATTTCAGGCACTTGGTAATGCGATGTACAGTTTGTATGTATCGGTCTGTCGTCAGCTGGTTGTGCTATTGCCGGCAGCATATATTTTGGCAAAAATTGGCGGACTGACAGCGATCTGGTGGTGTTTTCCGATCGCGGAGCTGATGTCTTTTGCGATTTCGAGCACCTGTTTGTATCTCACATACAAAAAAATTATCAAACCATTGCCGGATTCACAGTAACTTCACTTGACGAAAAAGGCGCGACCTTGTATCATATATATGATAGGTGTTATCTGCATGATATATCATGCAGGAAAAGGGGCTGTTGATGCCCCGTGCCCGAAGTCAGGGTGATCAAAAAAGGAGGTCAGGTATGAATTTCAGAAAAGTATCAGACCATGAACTGCGATGCAGTGTGACCATTGATGAAATACATGAAAATGGATTAGAAGTCAGCGATCTGTTAAAAAAGACAGAAAAGACTTATTCATTTTTTGAATATCTGGTTCAGGAGGCAGAGGAGGAAACCGGGTTCGAAAAGTCCGGTCCGATGTCTGTGGAAGGAATTTTTGTAAATGGAATATTAGAGTTGATCTTCCGCGTTGTAGATGAGGCGGAGGGATCGATGCTTCCTGAGATGGAAGAGGATATGCGAACGAAGGTCGATGATGGGGAACCCGGTTCCAGCTTACCACCGATGGACGAAAATGTCCTGATGAAGCTGGTACAGGTAAGCTTTACATCGATCGAACGGCTTACAAAGTTTTGCCGGTTGCTTTCATTTGCTTCCAAGATTCCGAGCAGCCTGTATCAGATAAAGAATAAGTATATTCTGATCCTGGATCTGGATGACTGCAATCGTGAGGAGATTGGTGCATTTTGTTTACTTGTTCAGGAATACGGACAGGGAAGCCTGTATGGAGATCTGCAGGCAAGTAATGTGATGGAGCACGGAAAACTGCTCTTGGATGATGCATGCTATCGTTTGCATCAGATGTGAAAAGGTGTCAGACATTGTGTACAAAAAATCCCATGGTATATTTTTACTCCGATTGTGCTTGTCTACGCTACGCTTCGGTCGGGACAAACCGAGGTCTACCAGACCTCGTGTCCCCCTCGTCAAGCTCGGACGCACAAAAGTCGTAAAATATACCATGGGTTTTATCGTTACAGTGGCTGGCATTGATTTAATAATTTCTGCAGAGTCGGTGTCACATGGAACAGTTCCGTGACACGGTCGATCTCAGCCAGATACTGCTCCCGTTGCTTCTTGGAACGGGAGCTTGTTTTTACTGCGCGGATCGGGATGTTTTTCGGCGTGTGGCTCAGATCCACGAATTCCAGAAGCTGGGTGCGGTAGCCCATGGCGGACAGCAGATTTGCGCGGATGGCATCTGTTGTTAATGCAGCGAATCGTTCCTGCACGATACCGTATCTCGTGAACAACGACAACTCATCTGTGTGCATCTGTTTGTTTAATTCATGCTGACAGCACGGGACACTGAAGATCAGATCCGCATTCCATTGGATCGCATTGTATAGCGCATAGTCGGTGGCGGTATCGCAGGCGTGAAGTGTCACCACCATATCTACATCAAACGGAGCTTTATAACCATTGATGTCCCCCATCTCAAAACGCAGATTCGCGTAATGATATTTCCTTGCAGCGGCATTGCATTTTTCAATGACATCTTCTTTGAGATCCAGTCCGATCATCTCCACGTTGACGTGTCTGATTTCCGTAAAATAATAATACATGATAAAAGTCAGATAAGATTTCCCGCAGCCAAAATCAATGATGTGCCAGGTCTCTTTCCCGGACTTACTTACTTCATCGTCGATCAGCTCGATAAAACGATTGATCTGTTTGAATTTGTCGTACATGGAACGGACGACTTTTCCTTCTTGTGTAAAGATTCCCATATCAACCAGTGGCGGAATGGGGCTGCCTTCCTCCAGCAGGTAATTTTTTCTGCGGTTATGGGCGGCGACGGTTTTCGGCGAAGCGCTTACCACCGCTTTTTTCTTGTAGGTGCAGGTGCCCTTTTTCGATAACAGCAGCTGGTGCTCGGCATGTTCAGACCACGCATTGAGCTGTAGAAAATCGCGGATCAGGCAGTCAGACAGATAGTCCCTGATGACCAAAAGATCGCCGTTTTCGTGAAACACCTGCTTATCGGTATATTTTGCAATTTGGTAGAAGCTGCCTTTGTCTTCGATGATGACTTTTTTATACTGATTTTCTTTACCGGTGGGTTTACTCAGAACCAGCTTCGTTGGATGAGACTCTGTAATTTTGTTTATACTTTCAATAAAATCAGACATAGCGTGTCCTTTCTATATATGGTTATTCCGGGCTGAAATAAAAGCCTTCTGCTACGCAATTTTAGTATATACGAAGCAACCAAAGTGGGCAAGGCAAAAAGAGGTTGAGATATACTTTTTTCTGTGTTAGAATTTTTAGAATGTACGAATTTGTGAACGTAAAAACGGATGCTTGATATCGCCCATTAAAGGGCTGTGATGTGCCATCGATGAAGGAGAAAAAAATGGGATTATTCGAATTATTTATTTTGGCGGTGGGCCTTTCAATGGATGCCTTTGCGGTGTCGATCTGTAAGGGATTGTCGCTGGGCAAGATCAACTGGAAGCATATGTGTCTGGCAGGAATATGGTTCGGCGGATTTCAGGCATTGATGCCGGCGATCGGTTATTTTCTGGGAAGTTTCTTTGCCGATATGGTGACAAGATTTGCACCGTGGATCGCATTTGCGCTGCTTGCGTTTATTGGTGGAAATATGATCAAAGAATCCTTTGAAAAAGAGGAAGAAGTCGACAATTCCATGGACGTAAAGAGCATGTTTCTTTTGGCGGTAGCAACCAGCATCGACGCGCTGGCAGTTGGCGTGACCTTTGCTTTTTTGGATGTAGCAATTGTACCGGCGGTCAGCTTTATCGGCTGTGTGACCTTTGTGTTTTC